>DASUPZ010000132.1:0-4147 GCA_036280855.1 Pyrinomonadaceae bacterium
GAGCCTCCCACCTGATTTGGATCGGATACTCAGGAAGGCACTGGATAAAGATCGGGAACTGCGCTACCAAACGGTTTCCGATTTTCGCGCGGACCTGCGTCGTTTGTTGCGTGAGATTGATTCGTCGCCCACTGCCGGCGATTCTGAATCAAACCCCAGTGTTGCGCAGCATCCAATGCGACGTCGCTGGGTTTGGCCCACGGTCGCATCTGTTCTGTTGATCGTGGCGGGTTTCGCAGGATGGGTGTGGCTGAAGGCTAAAGCAGCGGCGCCTGATTGGTCGCGCGCTGAACACGTGCAACTGACGACCCAACACGGCACAGAGTTTTTTCCCAGCCTCGCACCCGACGGCAAGAGTTTTGTCTACGCGAGCGACCAGAACGGCAACTTTGATCTGTTTGTGCAAAGAGTCGGCGGCAAGAATGCGCAGCCGCTGACACCAAACACGCCTTCCAACGAGATCGCGCCGGTCTTTTCACCGGATGGTGAACGCATTGCCTTTCGATCCACGCGCGAGCCCGCCGGAGTCTACGTGATGGGAGCGAGCGGCGAGAACTTGAGACTTGTAGTGGCGGGTTGTTACCACCCTTCATGGGCTCCTGATGGAAAGGAAATTGTTTGCAGCACGGCCGGTCATGAAGAAGCTCCTACGACCAGGAACACGTTTCCCAGTTCGTTGTGGATCGCAAATGTCGAAACAGGCGACAAACGTTTTTTATGTGAAAACGACGCGATGCAACCGTCGTGGTCGCCGAACGGTAATCGCATCGCGTTCTGGTTTATGCCTCCGAATGCGGGCAGAAGTGATATCGCGACAATCTCGCGCAACGGCGGTCAAATCGAAATCGTCACCAAAGATGCGTCCACTAACTGGAACCCGATGTGGTCGCCGGACGGCAAGTTCCTCTACTTCGCAAGCGATCGCAGTGGCAACATGAGCTTCTGGCGAGTCGCGATCGACGAGCAAACAGGCAAAGTGCTGAGTGAAGCCGAAGCTGTTTCCACTCCTTCAAATCTCAGTCGCCACTTGAGCTTTTCACGCAATGGCCGGCGATTGATCTACGTTCAAACCGATCAGCAATCAAACATTCAAGCCATCAAGTTTGATTCGAAGTCAGAGAAAACTGTAGGCGAACCTTTCTGGATTACGCGCGGCGATCTCAATCTTTTGCGTCCCGAACTCTCAACGGACGGAACGCGGTTCGTCATGCGTATATCACGCCGCACGCAGGACGACATTGTTGTTCTCAGCCGCGACGGCACGAACTGGCGCGACCTGACCAACGACAAGTTTTTCGATCGCTATCCACGCTGGTCACCTGATGGAGGGAGAATCGCATTTACTTCGGATCGCAGCGGCCGCTATGAGATCTGGATGCTGGATGCTGACGCGCCAAATCTTCGTCAACTTACTTTCAACACGACTGGAGATACGACGTTTCCGCTTTGGTCTCCTGACGGTACCCGGATCCTCTTTCGCAGTAACCACGTTAATTCAATCCTCGACGTGAATAAAACGTGGGCCGAGCAGAAACTGCAACTGCTCCCAATGCCACCCGATAACCAACGGTTTATCGCCTGGGATTGGTCGCCCGATGGAAAGAAGCTGATTGGCAGCCTGAGTGGCCCCACGGTTATTGCTTACTATTCATTTGAGACAAATCAGTACGAAAAACTCACTGAATTTGGCAGTTCTGCGATGTGGCTCCCCGATAGCACTCGCTTCGTCTTTCGTTTTGATAAGACGCTTTACATAGGCGACCTGAAGACGAAGCGAGTGCGCGAGGTGTTCTCGACTGACGAAAATGAGATTCGCGGTGTCGATATCTCGCCGGACGGGGAACTGCTTTACTACACGATCTATTCATCGGAGAGCGACATCTGGTTGCTGGATCTCGAGTAACACCGTGCCCGGGCAACTGTTGTATTGGTTCAGTTGAAATTACTCCGAAGGCGTTCGCTAATGTCAGCCCAGGGTTGTCGTTGCGCTCCAACCCTGGGTTAATTGTCTAAATTCGCTATCAACCCTGAAAGGGTTCGCCAACTGCCGAACCCTTTCAGGGTTGAAAACATATTCAAATCATGTTCCCAGGGTTGTCGTTGCACTCCAACCCTGGGCTGACATTAACGAACGCCTTCGGCGTACTTGAATTGGCGGTCTCACTTGAACGGCTTGTGGATCAGCCAGTTAAGGATCGGGTGCTCAAACTGCTGAACGTGATCCTGTGAGAACGGGTAATCGACGTGTCCATAGTCCTGCTCGAAATTGATCGTCACGGTCGCTGAGGTCAGCAACTGAGCAGTACTGAACATTGCGGAACCAAAGCCGTGTCCCGCGACAAACATAATGACTGGACCATTGAAGTTTCCGAGGTTGTTCGTAAACGTCGTCTCACCCGCGAGGCCGCAACTCAGATCACGCAACGACCGGATGGGCGTGTAATCGTAAAACGTTGCCAGGTTTGCATGGACGAGGGACTCGTTCGCGTAGAAGAACCGATCCTCGACGACGCTTCCTGCAAGATTGTAGTAACCGGGTCGAGGCGCCAGCGGCGAAAGGGGCGGCGCTGACAGGGCCAGAACGAATGCCTGGTGGTTGGTTATTCCCGGAGGGAAGCCCGCGAAAACAGTCGGAGCATCTGGTGCGACCTGGGCAAGCTGGCTCAGGGCCTTGACGGCAGGTCCGCTCTGGCCGTCGTAAAACACGCCACCCGCAAGAGCCGCATCGAAGTTGGCGCAAAAGTTTGCGTTGATTGCGCGCACGTTTGCGTCCGGATCGTGAAGTGTACCTTCGATCAGAATCGCGCCCTCGTAATCATTCGGCTGAGCGTTTAGTGCTGCCATTGCAGCGATGCTGCCCATCGACAAGCCGCCCGCGACTACCTTCAGGCCAGGGTATTTAAGACTGATTTGCTGGCGTATGTGTGAGACGTCGTTACTGATGGTTGCGAGTCCCCAATCAGCCATAGGCGAACAATTGATGACGCCGCTTTCGCAGGAGCCGGCAGTCAGACCATGTTGTCGAGGGGAATAACCAACGACAGCAAAGTTGCGACGCGCGAAGAAAGCAACGAACGACTTGTTGTAGTCGCCGTCTTCACTTGCTTCATAGTTGTGAAAACCGCTGCCGAGTGGTGGGAGTAGCAGGATTACGCCTTTGAGTGCTCCGGCCGGGAGGCCTGATTTTGTAACCTCAGTCATCCGGAAGCGATTGAGTGTATTGTTACCGCTTTGAATCGTCGTTTCGGTCCTGCTCAGATCGTCGCCGACGATCGAGTTTTCAATGCTGATAGCCTGGTATGGTTGTGCGTGACTGACACTGGCAGCAAACAGGATTTGTGTTGCGATGATCAGAGCGAAGAGGATTCGTTTGAGAGTATTCACCTTTTGTTTCTCCTTTCGGAAATCTACATACCTCTCCTAAGGCGAATAACTGCGGCGAAAACTATCATCCCGGGCGGGATTTTATTGCCAGCATTCCCGCCGCGGCGGTGTTAACCAACAGAAACCAAACTTTCGGGCAGAGCCGTTCGTTCACCGTCACTAAGAAAACATTCGGAGGATCGAGACCGATGCAAACGTTCCTACAGGACTTGAAATACGCGCTGCGCATGCTGAAAAAGAATCCGGCCTTTACCGCTGTAGCGATTCTGACCCTGGCCGTAGGTATCGGCGCCAATTCGGCCATTTTCAGTGTTGTTAACTCCGTCCTGTTACGTCCGCTTCCGTACCGGCAACCAGATCAGCTCGTTCGCGTCTACAGCGAATTTCCCACGATGAAGCTCCAGAAGTTCTGGATCTCAGCTCCCGAATTCCTCGACATTCAGCGCGAAGCAAAATCCTGGGAAGCAATCGGCGCCTGGGCGCCGGGTGGCCGGAACGTCGGTACCGAGAGTGAGCCGCTTCGAGTCACCTCAGCGGTGATAACGCGCAGCTTGATCGATGTGCTCGGGGTGCAACCTCAACTTGGCCGCAACTTCACTGCCGAAGAAGATCGCAATGGCGGACCCTTAGTCGCGATCATTTCACATGGTCTCTGGCATAAGGGCTTTGGCGGCGCAAGTGACATCATCGGCAAACAGATTCAGGTCAACTCGGCGTCAACCACCGTTATCGGTGTGATGCCCGCCAGCTTTGGTTTTCCTCC
>DASUPZ010000133.1:0-3753 GCA_036280855.1 Pyrinomonadaceae bacterium
CGCCAGCTCGATCCGGCACATTGGTTGGACCTGATCGATCGCGAGCAAATCACAGTCTGGAATTCGGTGCCGGCATTTATGCAGATGCTTGTCGAGTCGCATGACTTCGACGGCGACAGGCGTGCAACAAAACTGAGATTGGTGATGCTCTCGGGAGACTTCATTCCCGTTGCCTTGCCGGAACGCATCCGCGCACTCAACGACACGCTTCAGGTGATCAGTCTCGGCGGCCCTACTGAAACGACTGTGTGGGACATCTGCTATCCGATCGGCGAAGTCGATACCGGTTGGACCAGCATTCCTTACGGCAAGCCGATGACCAACAGCCGTTATTACGTCCTCAAAGACAATCTTGAATTGTGTCCAACGTGGGTGACAGGTGAACTCTGCATGGCAGGGGTAGGCCTGGCAAGAGGTTACTGGCGCGACCCTGAGAAGACCGAGAAACAGTTCATTACGAAGTATGAGACCGGCGAGCGACTGTATCGCTCAGGCGATCTGGGCCGTTTTCTACCGGACGGAAATATCGAGATCCTCGGCCGGCGTGACTTCCAGGTAAAGATTCGCGGACACCGGATCGAGTTGGGAGAGATCGAATCGGTTCTGAAACTCCACCCGCAAGTAGAATCAGCCTTCGCTACGGTCCATGAGAGCAATGGATCAAAGCAGCTAATCGCGTACGCAGTTTTGCGCTCCGAAGAAGTTCATAACGACTGGTCCAAGCTCGAGTTTCAGTTACAACAGCCGGCGCTGCGATCGTACTCAGACCATCTGAAGCTGCCGCTTGCCACTGCGGAACGCAGGAAAGAATTCGTGGAAAGCCACGCGCGGAGAAGAAGCGAGCGTGAGTTTGAAAAGAACGCCGTTTCGTTGGACCAGTTGAGCGCGTTTCTTGGCTGCCTCATGCAGGTGGAACAGAAAGATTCAATCTGGCCCAAGTATGGCTATCCGTCGGCTGCGAATCTCTATCCGGTTCAGACTTACTTGTACGTCAAACCGGATCGCGTTGAAGGTGTCGTGCCTGGGATCTATTACTACCACCCGGCCGAACACGCGCTAATCCTGCTTTCACCCGGCGCGACGATCGACAAGCAGGTCCACGGCGAACCGAATCAGCGGATCTTTGAATCGTCAGCGTTTTCCGTCTTCCTGATCGGAGACTTGGGTGCGGTCGAACCGTTGTATCCCGAACAGGCGCGAGATTTCTGTTTGCTGGAAGCCGGTTGCATGCTCCAGCTCATGATGACGACAGCGCCCGATCACGAACTCGGATTATGCCCGATAGGCGGATTGGACTTCGATCAGATCCGGTCGCTGTTCGTGCTGGATCAGAATCAGGTGTTGCTGCATTCGATCTGTGGCGGGCGTCCGGTGAAAACTCGAGGTGAGAATCGAACTGTCAGCGGCGATCTTCAGGAATTTCTTCGCGAGCGGTTGCCGTCCCACATGGTTCCGCAAAACATCATCCTGCTGGACCGGCTGCCGTTAACGCCGAACGGAAAAGTCGATCGCTGGGCTTTGCCTCTGGTCCAGTCAGCGACATCGCACGAACACTTGCCTCCGGCAACAAACCTGGAGCGGACCATCGCCGACGTGTGGTGCGAAGTCCTCGGTCTCGATGGGGTAAGCGTGAATCGCAACCTGTTCGAGTTCGGAGCGACCTCGATCCACATCGTCCAGGTGCGCGCGCGATTGCAGAAAGTAATCGGCAGGGAACTCGCGATCGCCGATCTGTTTCGTCATTCCACGATTAGTTCCCTTGCCGCGTTCATAGGCTCAGACTCAGGCGACGCGCAGTTACTGAACGCCAGCCAGGACCGCGCGCGAATTCGCAAATCACTCACAGATAAACGCGGATGTAAAATCCGGATTTAAATCCGTGTTTATCTGTGTCCTTGATCCGGTAATTGCCTGGCGGCTTTCAAAGATCATGACGGAACCATCCGAGCATCGACGAGAGATTGCGGTGATTGGGTTAGCCTGCCGCTTTCCCGGGGCGCAAAACCCGGACCAGTTTTGGGCCAACCTCCGCGACGGCGTTGAATCGATCAGCCGATTCACCGACGAAGAACTGCTCGCATCGGGGATCTCGCCGGAAGTGTTTCGTCAACCAAACTACGTGAAGGCCGGTGGAGTGTTGCCCGGAATCGACTTGTTCGATGCCGGCTTCTTCGGCATGAGCCGGCGTGAAGCGGAGATGACGGATCCGCAACAACGAATCTTTCTCGAGGTAGCTTGGGAAGGTCTGGAGAACGCGGGCTACGATCCGCAAACGTACGACGGATCGATCGGTGTCTTCGCCGGTTCCTGCATCAGCACCTATTTGCTGTTCAACCTCGTTCCCGAGGTCAGTATCGTAGGCTCCGGCGAACACTTTCCCACCTTGATCGGAAACGACAAGGACTACCTTGCTACTCACGTCTCATACAAACTAAACCTGCACGGACCGAGCATGAACATCCAGACCGCCTGCTCGACTTCGCTCGTCGCGATTCACACGGCCTGTCAGAGTTTGCTGAACGGCGAATGCGATATTGCGATTGCGGGTGGCGTGGCCGTCAGCGTGCCGCAACAGGCGGGTTACTTTTATCAGGAAGGCGCGTATTTCTCTCCCGATGGTTCGTGTCGATCGTTTTCGGCGGATGCGCGAGGGACGGTTTTTAGCAGTGGCGCGGGCGTGGTCGTGCTGAAGCGGCTTGAAGATGCGCTACGTGACGGTGATTGCATTGACGCGGTCGTCAAGGGTTCGGCGATCAACAACGACGGCGCGGCAAAGGTTGGTTTCACGGCGCCGAGTGTTGAAGGGCAGGTCAGGGCGATCTCAGAAGCGTTGGCGATTTCGGAAGTTGATCCGGAAACGATCGGATACATCGAAGCGCACGGCACTGCGACGCCGCTAGGTGATCCGATCGAGATCGCGGCGTTGTCGTTGGCCTTCTCGTCGCAGAAGTTGCCGTCGGCCTCATGTGCGATCGGCTCAGTCAAATCAAATGTTGGACATCTCGATTCCGCCGCGGGCGTTTGCGGGTTTATCAAGACTGTGCTGTCGCTGAAGCACGCGCAGATTCCGCCGTCGTTGCACTGTTCGACCCCGAACCCAAACATCGACTTCGGACGCACGCCGTTTTACGTCAACACCGAATTGCGTTCGTGGCCCGTGAAAGGCCGAAAGCGAAGCGCGGGTGTGAGTTCGTTCGGCATTGGCGGCACGAATGCGCACGTCGTCCTCGAGGAAGCGCCTGCGCGTATGCCGGCGGTTGCTCCTGGTGAACGCAGTCGTTCGACGTATGCGTTGCCGTTATCAGCTCGTAGCGCGGAGGCGTTGCGTGAACTTGCATACGCATATCGAACTCGGATCAGCAATCACACGTCGAGTGATGATCTGCGCGATCTGTGTTACTCAGCGAGCATACGCCGCGCGCATCATCGCCCGCATCGACTTTGTTTAGTTGCGAACTCCGGCCCGCAGCTCGTGCAACAGCTTGATGCTTTTCTTTCGGGTGAAACGGTTGCCGGTCTGTTTACTTGCTCGCCGCAACGTGCCGGTTCCGGTTCCACGCCGCGCGCCGGTTTTGTGTTTTCCGGCCAGGGGGCGCAATGGTGGGCCATGGGAAGAGAGTTGCTTACCACTTCGCGTGGCTTCGCTCAAACGATCGAGGAGATCGATGCACTGTTGCGACGGCATACGAACGATTGGCGCTTATTGGCAGAGCTGACAGCCGGGGAAGAAGAATCGCGGCTCGATGGAGCGGA
>DASUPZ010000134.1:0-6715 GCA_036280855.1 Pyrinomonadaceae bacterium
CATTCGTTTGCGCAGTTTGACTTCAAACAGAAAGACGTCGGCTGCGACTACTTTGGAACGAGTTTGCACAAGTGGCTCTACGCTCCGAAGGGAAGCGGTCTGCTCTACGTGAAGCGCGACAAGATCGAGAAGCTCTGGCCGTTGATGGCGGCGGAGAAGAAGCAGGCGACGGACATTCGCAAGTTTGAAGAGATCGGCACTCACTCCGCCGCGCCGCGACTCGCGATCGGCGAAGCACTGCTCTTTCACAATGGTATGGGCGGCAAACGAAAAGAAGCGCGTCTCAGGTACTTGTCACGCTACTGGATGAACCGTCTCAAGGACGTGCCCGGGATCAGTTTCAACACGTCGTTCGATCCCGCTCAGTCGTGCGCCATCGCGAACGTCAACGTCGCAGGCATCGATCCGACGGCGATCGGCAGCTACCTGTTCAACAAACACCGCATCTTCACCACGCCCATCGTTCACGACGAATTCAAGGGCATCCGCATCACGCCAAACGTCTACACCACGCTCGGGGAACTCGACCGTTTCTGCAACGTAATAGAAATGATTGCGCGGAAAGGGCCGCAAATCCTGGCGAATTAGGCCCACGGATTACACGGATTTTCTGAACGATCTGCGGAATCTGTGGATAGATGTTAGAATCCCTGGCGGAGAGATTATGGAAGTCCTACTCGCAGACGAATTTGGATTTTGTTTTGGCGTCGAACGCGCCGTTGAGATGGTTGAAGAAGCCGTCGAAGAGGGCGCGCGGCCGATTCGCTCACTTGGACCACTGATTCACAACGCGCAGGAGATGGAGCGACTCAGCGCGCGCGGTGTTTCGACGATCGATTCGCCGGAAGAAGCCGGGGCCGACACCATCGCCGTGATTCGCGCGCACGGTGTCACGCCACAGGTGCAACGCGATCTCGAAGGCCGTGCAGCGAAAGTGATTGACGCGACGTGCCCGTTTGTAACGCGTGTGCAGCATCTTGCCGAACGTGCTGCAAACCAGGGCCGCGACGTCGTTGTCGCAGGTAATCCCGATCATCCGGAGATGATCGGCGTCGTCGGTTATGCGCCAAACAATACTTACGTCGTGCGCGATGCGGCTGAAGTAGCTGCACTCCCGCCGCTGCGTTCACCGCTCGTGGTTTCGCAAACGACGATCAAGCTGCAAACGTTTCTCGAAGTCGCCGATGCGGTGCGTGAGAAAGCTGATACGGAGCCGCAAGTCGTCAACACGATCTGCTCCGCTACTCGCGATCGACAGGACGCAGCGCGCGCACTTGCCGGACAGGTAGATGCTTTTTACGTGATCGGCGGGCGACACTCGTCAAACAGCGTGAAGCTGCTGGCCGTTTGCCAGGAGCAATGCGCGAAGAGTTTTCTGATCGAAACTCCTGCTGAGATCAATCCTGCTGATTTGGAGAACGTGAAGAAAGTTGGCGTGACCGCGGGTGCTTCAACTCCAAACTGGTTGATCGATCAAGTCGTCGAGCGTCTGCACCAGATCGATAAAACCGGCCGCGGATGACACGGATTTAAAATCCGGATTTATAATCCGCGTCATCTGTGGCCACCATCTGTCGAGCCTCGTCTGATCCATACTCCGCAACCTGCCTTCGTAAAGCTGCGCGCGCAGTTGCAGCATCAACCGGATCGTTCAACAAGTTGGCCAGTAGTACGACCGGACACCGAGCGAGTGCTTCGTTTGCGAGCTCGCGAACGACGATGTCCGCGGAGCGCGCGAGTTCGCAGATTTCGCTGGGTGGAAAGCGACAGTTGAGAGCGTCCGCGAGAGAGTCGATCCGGCGATAGTCTTTTTGCGATTCGGCACGACGGACGAGTTGAGTAAACACTTCCGCCGACTCGGTCTTTTCAAGCAACACTGTGGCGCACGTGTCGGCGATGTTTTTTAGTTTTCCGCCTTTTTCCGCGTCGAGTGTGTTGGTCTTTTCGGCGGCGCGGTCGTCGAGCGCAGTGAGAAAACGACTGAGTTCGATGTCAGAGCGGGCGTCGTACTGAAAGGTGCGCGACGTTGATGGTGCGCCTGCTGGTGCTTGTAGCGCACGCTCGACTAAACCGCGTGTAGCAGGACGCAGCTCAGACCAGACAGTTGCAATTCGGCCACCAAAGTCGTCAATGATCAAAGTCGAAGGCAAGAAATAATGCCCTCCGAGGGGGATTTCGAAGAACGGCGCGTACTATAGCAGAAATGAGGAAGAATAGGTCGAATAGGTCCTATAGGCCTATCAAGCGGTATTGTGATCTTTGATCTCGGCGATCGTGGGAAACGGGATCTTCACGATCTGCCCGTTCGCAACCTGCATCTTCACGCTGGGAGTCGTGAGGGCCTGGGTGGTTTTCATGCTTCGAACTGTGCCGCGCACGCGCCTGCCGTCCGTCGTAATGATCTCCACGTTGTCTTTGCCGTAAAGTGGTTGCAGAGCTGCCAGCGCTTTGGTTATTTCCACGGTTCGAGAATCCTCCCGGAAAGTCCTGATGACATATTGCCCTTTACTGCCCCGGAAGTCTATCGAGCCCCCGCCCGGGCGAATTGCAACCGGAAAACGGGATTTGGCGTATAGAAAGCTGTCCGTGTATTCTTCGCCTAACGTTACAAAGGACAGGTGAGTCTCCAAATGACGCAGAATTCTGGTTCAATGCCCATGTCCACAGCGGTAGACCTTATAACCTGTTCCAACTGCCACTCGAGGATGCAGTCGGATCTTCGCTTCTGCCGGAACTGCGGGTTTCGCCTCGCCGATGCGACGGGAAATTACACCGGCGGGCCGTTGGCCGAGGGCGCGAGTTCGGGCGTTGTTGCGCCGAAAAAGCGCCGCCGTCTGAGCGGCATGGCCTGGGTCTTCATCGCGCTCATCGTGTTCTTCGTTGGCGCAGCCGCTTTTACGGCGATCATTGCACCTCGTCGTACCAGCGTCGGCAGCGCGATAAGAGCACCGGTTGCGAAGTCTTTCATCGGCATTGACGAATTCAGGAGTACGGAGCAGGGCGTAATCATCAATGCGGTGACCATACCTGATGGCCCCGCTGACAAAGCTGGATTGATAGGCGGCGACATAATCCTGAAGTTCGACGGGCAGCAGGTTGAAAACGATGATCAACTCGACGATCTGATGGCTAAAATACCTGTCGGTAAAACTGTCGACGTTGAATACGTAAGAGATGGTGAGAAGAAGACTGCCAAGCTCACCACGATTTCGCAGGATGAATATCGCCGCATGGGCAGGGCCTTCGACCGACGGCCTGAAGGACGCCCGCATTTCGGTTACGAAGACGGCGACTCCGAGCGAGTTGCGGTTCCGGGCACGAACATCCACGGCGTTAAGCTGGGAACGATCCTGCGCAGCCGTCCGGCTGATATCGCAGGGATCAAAGAAGACGATATCGTAATCGAGTTTGATGGTGTGCCGATTCGGACTTCGGACGAGTTTCTGATGCGCGTACGCCGCGCGCTGCCTTACAGCACAATCAACCTGGTGGTCATGCGTGCTGTTGAAGGCGACAAGTATGAGAAGCTCGAAATTCCAGTGAAGCTGGGCAAGCAGTAATCTTATCCGCGTTTACTTATCCGCGTTTATCCGCGGCTAGCTTTTTTGCGCAACATAATCGCGCAAGCGAGCCTCCATCTCGAGCTTGACGTCTGCGCGGTCTTCTTCTGTTTCGTCAGCTTCAAACGTTTCAAACAATGCATACTGAGTTTGTGCGAGGAGCCGCAACTCCCACGCTTCGCGTTTGTTGTGAGAAGGCCGCGAAAACCACAACGCATCAACCTCAGCCTCTTTCACCGGAACGTCTTTAACTAATTCTCCGAGCTCCGCGAGCGTCTCGGGCTGCAACAACGCACCACGCAATTCCCACGCGTGCTTGCGGTAAGTTGCGAGCATTTCCATAAATAAATTCGCCCTGTTCATAAGTAAATCTGAGCCTAGCACAGTTGACCGCCCGATTACGCCGCCACTATCATCGCTTCAGCTTTTGCAGGGTCTCCTGACGACTCGCTCGTGTTGTGCGGTATCGATGTATTTGCAAAGTCTGATTCTGTTACTGCTTTGCCCGATCGTTACAAGTGGGGCGATGCCGCTACCGGAAACTATGTCAACACTGCCAATGACCTTAAACTCAATTCGGGACTCAAAAAACCTCAAAGAACCCACTCCTTTCTACGACGCCCTCAACAAGGCTCTCAAAAAACGGAAAACAAAGATCGATAATATTTGTCCTCCGTCGGATCCCGTTGCGCGCCGTATCCTGGAGGAGTATGGGGCGATCTTCCTCGCCGATAAAAAAGTGACGCCGCCACCGGTCTGCATGTTCAGTAATGAAGAACAGGTCACGCGGTTTCAGGACGCCGTTGGTTTTGACTCGGAGGTGATCGGCTTTGATGAAGTTCAACTCCAACCGCAGGCACTGAAGCAACTGAACAAGGCGCGCGAGGAAGCACAAAAAGAAGGGCTCGACATCACGCCGCGCGACGGCGCTGAAGCCGCGCGACGCAACTACGAAGACAGCGTGCGTCTGTGGAATTCGCGAGTTCAACCCGCGCTTGATTACTGGTTGTCGCAGGGACGGCTGACGGAAGAGCAGGTCACGCGTTTGCGAAGCTTGCCGCTGACGCAGCAAGTTGGGGAAGTGCTGGAACTCGAGAGCACCGGAATTTACTTCAGCAAGGATCTTTCGAAGTCGATTCTTTACTCGATCGCGGCGCCGGGCACTTCGCAACACATCGCGATGCTCGCGTTTGATGTAAACGAATTTCAGAACCCACGCGTGCGCGAGATACTCGCGAAGTATGGCTGGTTTCAAACTGTGCTCAGCGATCTGCCTCACTTCACGTTTCTAGGTTTGAAAGAGAAAGACTTGCCGAAGCATGGTTTGCGGAGTCTTGAGATTAACGGCCAGGTGTTCTGGATCCCGAACGTCGCCTCGGCGCACCCTGGGTTGGACAAATAGCGGTTCATCATTTCAAAGCCGTATAGGTCGTATAGGAACTATCGGACCTATTTCACTCTGAACGATTATTGTTCAACTTTCGCTGACAAGGTGCTACACTGGCGCGCGTCTCTTCCCCCGAACCAACCCAAAACCGAAACTGCGTTGCGACCTTTTACCCGAAAGAAGGTCAGAAATGGACGTTCCTCAAGTCATTGCTGGCAGATTCAGAATAGAACGTGAGATCGGAACCGGTGGCATGGGCACCGTCTATCTGGCCACGCATCTGGATCTCGAGCGACCAGTCGCCGTCAAAATCATCCGCCGTGAGTTTGCGGGTGATGCGGACGTGGCCGATCGTTTTCTGCGCGAAGCGCGAACGATGGCAAAGCTGCATCATCCACACGCGGCGATGATCTTCGACGCTGGAAGCCTGCCCGATGGCCGTCACTTCATCGTGATGGAGTTTGTCGAAGGGGAAACGCTTTCACAGGCGCTCGCACGCGAGGGACGATTTCCAGCCTCCAAAGCAGTGAACATCGCCACGCAGATCTGCGACGTGCTGGAAGAAGCACATCGTCTCGGGATCGTTCATCGCGACCTCAAGCCTTCAAATATTATCCTGGGTCGAAGAGGCGTTTGCGTGCTCGATTTTGGTGTCGCAAAAGTTCTTGCGGCATCGGCTGAGTCGACCGCGACCTGTTTCAGCACCGGTTCGGGACAATTGGTCGGCACTCCGCGTTACATGTCTCCCGAACAATGTTTGGGTCAGCGCGTAGGTGCTCGCAGCGACCTCTACAGTCTCGGAGTTTTGTTGTACGAAATGCTCGCCGGCCGCCCGCCTTTCATCGATCCTTTACAATCGGCCCTCTTAGTCAAACAGGCCACTGCGCCTGCGCCGCCGCTCCCACGCTTACGTCAGGATATTCCCCGGCCACTCGCTCTCGCCGTCCACACGTTGCTGGCCAAACGCCCGGAAGATCGACCTCGCACAGCAGCATTGGCCAAATCGCTTTTAGCACGCAGCCTCACACAAACTGAACGCACGTTGCCCGACGTCGAACCACTCTCGGCGATGGTCGCTGCTGTTGATGCAGGGCGCAATCTCGTGTTCCGCATCGGCTTGCCGCTCGTGCTCGTGACGATGTTCAGCGCCCTCCTCGCCTGGGGATACACGGGTCAGAGCGCATCGGCGCCACGCATTCCGAATTCGGCTTTGCCGGCCGCTGCTCAGTTTGATATGACTCCTGTTTCCTTGCGCAGCGACGACGCAGCCGTCGATCACGTCGTTACCCAACCGCGAGAGAATCCGCCGCCGTTGGACGAGCTATCGATCGAGCAGGCGCGAAAGATTGCGGCGCGCTTTGCGAATGGCGTCATAAACGACCTGGAGATTGTCGAGACGGATCTGGGTCCGGCGATTGTCGTTGTGAACAGTCATCGCAAAGCGGGCAACACGAATTTCCTGCTGCTTCAGCGGCGGGATGGAAAGTATCGCGTCACTGCACAGGGCCGGCTCGACATGGATGGATTCCGGCACGCGCTCTGGAATTCAGAACTGGTTGACGCGGATGACGACGGATATCAGGACCTGATTTTCAGTGGCCGTGAGTCGAGTGAAGGCCGAAATCTCCGACGGCTTGTTTTGTTTGTCCCCAACGAAAAACGCACTTACTCGGCGCAAATGACTGGTCAAACTACCCCAGCCGGCAAGCCGCACATTCAGTGGCTGTCGAACGCCGCGGGCACCGGCGCCGCTCCCTATCGAACCGCT
>DASUPZ010000135.1:0-14692 GCA_036280855.1 Pyrinomonadaceae bacterium
GGCTGGAGAACGTAGCGCCGTCGAGCGAACAATGTTCCGGGTAGTTGCCACGAAAGTAACTGGTATCTACTACGACGCCACGCACAATTCCCGGCAATCCAAGCCTGATGATGCACCAGTCGAATCCCGGCGTGCGGCGCCTTCTGCTCTCCCACCCATCCATCCACTTGCCCCGATCGGTGTACTTGCCCTCAATAAAGATCGGCGCCGCCACCTTGAGCAGGTTTTCCTTGGGCGCAAAAAAATCATCATTCGCAATCAACACCGCGCCGCCCAGCCGCTCCGAAGCAAGATCGATTAGCTCTGTAAAGTTCATTGAAGCCACAAAAAGGCACAAAGGTCACAAAGTCAGAATGTATTTCTTGATCTCAAGGCGCGAAGCGCCGAAGTTAATGAGTAAACCATGTTCGATCCGGCAGGCGCGCAGATAACCCAGCAACTGGGCCACATGCTCATCAACCAGCGCACGACATCCTTTGATCTCACAAATCAATCGATTCTCAACCAGAAGATCCGCTTTGAGATGACCGAGAAGGGCACCGTCCTCGTCAAACACCCGTACTTCCGGCTGCTGGGCCAAACTAATGCCTCTTTTTCTTAAACGATGCGCAAGCGCGTTCTCGTAAATCTGTTCACGATGTCCACTGCGCAGGTACTTATATATGTCAAAACTCGTTTCTCGAATTACGTCGCAAAGTGTGAAGATGTCACCGTTGTGAGGTTCGGTAGTCATTCGGTTTCCTTTCAATGTTTGTGCTTTATGTGCCCTCTTGTGGCCTATGTCTCATTAAAAAGCAAGTGGGCTGTCAACGTGCCACGTCGCAAAGTGTGAAGATGTCACCGTTGTGAGGTTCGGTAGTCATTGCGGTTTCCTTTCAATGTTTGTGCTTTGTGTGCCCTTTTGTGGCCTATGTCTCATTAAAAAGCAAGTGGCCCTGCGGACTGTCAACGTGCCCGCCATCATATATCTTCCGGCCGCGAAGAAAAGTTTTTTGAACAACTCCCCTTAAGTCTTCACCGGCATACGGCGTGATCTTATGGCGATGATGAAGGGTGGCTGCATCAACCGTGAACTCCGCCGACGGATCCCAAACCACCAAATCCGCGTCGAATCCAGCGGCGATGGCCCCTTTGCGCGAGTGGAGCCTCACTTGCTCCGCAGGTTTCCAACAAAGCCACCGCGCCAACTCCTCCAAAGTAAAACCACGGCGTCGGGCTTCGGTCCAAACCACCGGCAACCTGAGTTGCAGCGATGCAATCCCACCCCACGCGTTCATGAAGTCGCCCGTGTCACGCAACTTCATTTCACCCGGACACGGCGAGTGATCCGAAACGATCATGTCAATCGTTCCATCCGCCAGCCCGCGCCAGAGTTCCTCTCGATTCTGGTGCTCACGAATCGGTGGACAACACTTAAACTCCGTCGCGCCCGCAGCGATCTCTTCGGCGACGAAGTGCAGGTAGTGAGGACAAGTCTCGGCTGTCATCTTAACGCCCGCTGCCCGCGCCTCACGCAACAGCGGCACTGCATCCGCCGACGAGAGATGCACGATGTGTACGCGCGCATCAAACTCACGACTCAAACGGATCATCATCTCTACTGCTTCATTCTCAGCCGCGCGTGGCCGCGAGGCGAGAAACGATCCGTAGTCAGCCGCCGCATCGCTCGTGGCTTTGATTGGACCAGGAAGTTCGGCATGAACGATGAGCAACGCATCGAGCCGTGCGAGCTCCGGCATCGCTTCGCGCAGGTCGTCTTCAATCACATGCGGAAACTCATCAACACCGGAAGGCACTAGGAAACACTTGAACCCAACCACGCCTGCTGCAAACATCTTCGCGAGTTCGCCGGTGTTCCCCGGTACGACACCACCCCAGAAACCGACGTCTACAAAACAGTTGTTCCGTGCAGTCTCGAGTTTAGTTTCGAATGCAGCGAGAGTCGTGGTGGCAGGAATCGAGTTGAGCGGCATGTCGACGAGTGTTGTGACGCCACCGGCAGCCGCTGCAAGCGTTGCGTTTGGAAAGCCTTCCCATTCAGTTCGGCCAGGCGAATTGACGTGAACGTGCGTATCAACGAGCCCCGGCATAACGACCAACCCGGGCTCCACGTCGATGACCTCACCCTCGAGATTGGCATCGTAGTCGCGAACAGCAACGATGCGGCCGTCACGAATAAAGATCGAGCATGGACCAACAACGTCCGGCAACACAACCTGACGCCCGCGAATGATCAGATCAGAAACCGTCATCGCGTGCTCAATCAGAACGTTGGTGGCGGCGGCGGCATGTTAGACCAGTTTTCATTCGGATTAGCCAAACCAAACACCTGCTCGTAAGCCGTGGCAAGTGCTGCAAAGTTGATCGGAAGAACGAAAACCACACCGATGTAACACATCAATACTCCGCCAAACTGCAGCAAAGTGGTAAGCAAAGCCATTAACAGCAACCCCCAGAAGTTTGCCATGGCAGCCCTGAAGCTCAGCTTCACAGCATCCAGTCCCTGGAGCTTGCGGTCAGTGATCAATGGATACGCAAACGTGAACCCGATCGAGAGGATCATGATGACAATCATCATTACCAGGATAAAAATCACGAAACCAAAAAACACGCCGAACACTGCCGCCGGGTTGGGATCGTTGGGATCCTGTGTTGCCATCGAAAGGATCATTCCAACGTAGAAGATGAAATACGCAGGAAGGACGATGGCGATGATTGGCACGATGTGGATCAACGTTGCGACAAAACTTGGACCAAAGAAGTCGAAGCCCTTAAACAACGTGCCGAATTCGATGAACTCGCCACGGCGTTTCCTGAACAACGTCAGATAGATCCCGCACATCATTGGTCCCAGCAGAATTCCGAGCGGAACTGCCGATGCGAGGAGCATGCCCACTGCACAAATACCGACAAACAGCCAGTACTCATTTTTTATAAGCGCCCATCCTGCCTTGATGCATTCCACGGGCTGCACCACGTTTCGTCGAAAGGGGATCTCAGGTGTCATCTATTTTTCCGAAGACTGGGGATCGTTGGAGCTTGGAATCAGCACAGCTTGCTCAAGGCCGCGGCGGCCGCGCGACAGGTGAGCCAAGAAACCGGCCAAAAGGCCTCTCGCCGCTTTCCACCTCAATCAGTCGTGCGCGTCGCGGCGAGAGCACGGTCGAGTAGTTGCCGCCGTATGGAGAACGAAAGCGTTCCGAAGTATACGGCACAAAGGTGTAATGAGTTTGACCGGGATTCTGAAACCAGAACCCAGTGTTTCGGGATCTGACTCGTCGCAAGCGGTCGAGAAAAGTGGCCATGGAAACAGTTGATCGTCCGTTGTAAATTTCGCCCTCACCTCGGTGGTCGCTCCAGAAATCGAAATTGTCTGATCTTCGTTTCTCACACTCGGAGACTGTTCCACTCGCGATCCGTCGACACGATCCAACCGAACGATCTTTGAGCATCACCTTGCCGTCGCGAACCATGATCTCGTCGCCTGTAGGCCCGGCATCGATCCGGTAGTTTCCCTTGTCGGCAATGACAACCGACGTCGACGCGCCGGCAAGCGTGATGGGCGTTGTCTCTTTACTATTAAACTTCGCGACGTCGAGAATCGCCGAGCCGCGCAACAGCTTCAAGTGGATCGCATCATTCGACAGTTGTTCGAATGCGATCTCCGAGTCGTGGTCGAGCCGCAGATTGATGTCGGGCAACATCGTTAACTCGGCAAAACTATGCGGGCCGGTGCGCAGTTTGTCGCCGGGCTCGAGTTCCGACTTTTCAGTCACGGGCTTCCACTCGTTTGCTCGTCCAAACTCCACACCTGCCTCGACAAAGACCATGGTGCCCGGCCGGGCAGAAACAACGTAACGACTCTTGCTGTTGTTTTCTTTTTCTTCGGCAGGGAGATCGACTGAGGTCTCTTTGCCTTCCTTGCGATGCCTGACCCATGGCGAATCTTTCTTCAGCGATTTATTTGCTTCCACCAGTTGATCAGCCCGCTCGCGGCTCCACACATCAAACGCATCCTGTAGCTTCGCATCTATGTCGGCGACCGTGACGGAGGCGCCGGTAGCTTCGCCGCGTTCGTTTTTCTTCGCGCGCCGGCCGTTGATCACCGCTTCACCTTTGCGCACGACGAGGTCAGTTTGCCCGCGCCCGATTGCATTGATGCGAAAGATGCCGGGCTCGGTAATCAACACTTCGGCATTTGGCGTTATGACTCGGATGAGCTCGTAGACCTGGCCGAGAGTGTGGGGATACTGCCATGAGCCTTCGCCGTCTTTCGACAGTATCTCGACGTTGAGCGACCCGCGGTTCAGTTTCAAACGCATCCGGTCGTTCTGATCGTTCACGATCTGGAATTCCGAATCGCTGCCGACGCGCAAATAATTTCCGGGCTGCAGCAGGAGCTCGGCATAACCGTCGGCCCCGGTTTTGATGAAGTCGCCTTGCTGCAGCTTGAGACCCGGTTCGAGGTCAAACTTTCCTTCGCCGCGCTGGTAAAACGCGCTGCCTTTGACAGCGTTGGGCCTCATCCCGCTGGTGAAGCCTTCGAAAGTTTCGATTTCCTGTCCGCTGGTCAGCAACGGAAACGCGATCACGCAGATCGCGAACAAGAGACTACGATGATTGTATTGCTTAAGGATCATCTTAGTTGTGTAAGAAAGTCGACGAGTAAGTTTTTCGCCACTTGCAGACGATACTTCGCCGTCGAGCGAATGTCATCAATCGGAGAGATCTCTTGCAGCAGACTTGTGCAGGCTGCTTCGATAGTTTCTTTATCGATCTTTTGCCCGCGCAAGGCGTTCTCGGTCCCAACGCAGCGTACCACGATCGGCGCGACACTACCCACAGCTATGCGCGTCTCGGCGACGCGACCTTGATCGAGTCGTCCAACCGCAGCCAAACACACCTTCGAGATTGCCTGTGCTTTCCGCGTGCCGACTTTTCGATAGTAGTGAGTGAAGCCTGCGGTGTTGCGGGGCAGGCGAACGCGCGACAGCAGCTCGTCCGCACCGATATGCATCTGTTTGTAGCCGGTATGGAAGCCGTGATACGGCAGCCATCGAGAACCGCGTGCGGACACGAGTTCGACTTCAGCGTCGTACGCCAGCAAAGCGGGAGGCGAATCGGCTGCGGGTGAAGCGTTGACGATGTTACCGCCGAGTGTGCCGCGGTTCTGGATCGCGAGCCCGCCAGTTTCGCTTGCCGCCTGGCAAAGCATTGGAAACTCGCGACGCAGGATCGGATTGGCTTGAACGTCTGTATAAGTCGTGAGGGCGCCGACAGTGATGTGTGTGCCGGTGGCCTCGATGCCGCGCAATTCTCTGAGTGGCCAGATGTTGATGTAATTGCGATGTTTGAGGCGGCCGCCTTCGAGCAGGACCATCAGATCTGTGCCGCCGGCAAACGGCTTCCAAACGCCCGGCTCGTTTCCGAGCAGCGTGAGAGCGTCAACCAGCGAAGCAGGCGTGGTCAGCTCGTAACCTGGAACGAAAGCCCTCATGGAGATTATTTCTGATACGCGCGCACGACCGATTCGAAGATTTTCATGTAGCCGGTGCAGCGACAAAGATTTCCTGCGAGGCCGGTGCGAATGTCGTTTTCCGTAGGTTCCGGATTTCGCTTGAGCAGATCGACGGCGGCGAGAATCATTCCGGGTGTGCAGATGCCACACTGTGCTCCGCCGTGATCGATGAACGCCTGTTGGACCGCGTGTAAGTTGCCGTTCTCGGCAATGCCTTCGATCGTTGTTACGTCACAACCGGCAACCTGCGCCACGGGCACGAGACAACTATTAACTATACGCCCGTCGAGAACGACCGTACACGCCCCACACTCGCCCTCGCCACACCCTTCCTTCGTACCCGTAAGCTGCAACTGCTCCCGCAGCACATCAAGCAAGCGAGCCATCGGAAACACCTCCACCCTCCGCGACTCACCATTAACCTGAAATTCGATTACTTGCGCACTCGCCATCGTATGTCTTTGACAGGATTTACAGAATTTACAGGACTGCAGGATTCATCAATTCCTCAGGCATTAACGGAACGAAAGAGAAGCTTACACCGGTTGCGTTTTGAATTGCATTCAATATTGCGGGGGCGGCGCCGTCCATTGGCAGCTCGCCGATGCCTTTAGCTCCGCCGGGACCGTAGGCGTAGGGGTTTTCTTCGAAGTAGACGCGGATTGGCGGGATGTCCGCGGGCGTCGGGATGATGTAGTTGGTCATCTGGTTGTTGGCCATGCGCCCGTCTTTCCAAACCACGTTTTCAAACAACGCAAATCCAATTGCCTGCGCGACGCCGCCTTCGATCTGTCCCGCCGCAAGCACGGGATTGAGTACACGCCCGACTTCCTGAAGCGCAACAAAATCTTCGACGTGCACTTCATACGTCAACTCGTCAAATGAAACCTCCGCCACGTAAACTGCCCACGCATAAGCGCCGTACGCATCGCCCTGATACTTCTCGTCGTCCCAGTGAACGTTCGGCGGCGGTTGATATGTTGCGGATGCTTTTAATGGACCAAACCGCGCAATGTAATCAGCACACGCTTTCTTAAACTCTTTCTGATCGTACTTATCTGTTACCAATCCGCTGCCAATCAGTGTTTGCTTCAAACCTGTGACAGCCGACTCGACGAGTTTTCCGACGACCATCGAAGTGCGCGATGCGACTGTTGGTCCACTGTTGGGAACCAGACCAGTATCAGGTTGGACGATCTCGATCGAGTCGAGATCGACACCGAGAGCTTCAGCGGCAATCTGCGTGAAGATGGTGTTTGTGCCCTGGCCGATCTCAGTGCTCGCGGTGAGTATTTTGACGTTGCCTTCGGCAGTCGCTTCTGCCGCCACGACGGATTGCAGGTAAACTTCGCCCGAGCCCGTAAAACCTGCGCCGTGCATGAAACTCGCAAAGCCAATGCCTCTCTTTTTCCCGAAGCGGCCATTGCCGGCTGAGTTTTCGCGTGCGAACCGCTCGCGTTTTGCGTGGTAATCGCTGAGTTGCAACGCGCGCGTGAGCAGTTGGTCCATGTCAACGCGTTCGCGAATGACCTGGCTCGTCGCTGTTGTTTGACCCTCATGGATAAAATTGCGGCGACGAAACTCTTCCGGCGTCAGTCCCACCGTGTGCGCGATTTCATCCATGTGACGTTCGAGGGCGAAGATGCTTTGCGGTGCGCCAAAACCACGGAACGCGCCGTGCGGCGGAACGTTCGTGGCAACGGCGCGGCTGTGAATCCGCACGTTTGGACAGAAGTATGGACCAGCAGCGTGTATCGTCCCGCGTGACAGCACGACCGGGGAGAGCGTGCAGTACGCTCCGCCGTCGATTGTGAAGTCGATTTCCACGGCGACGAGTTTGCCGTCTTTTGTGACGCCGGTTTTGTGACGCGTGACTGACGGATGGCGTTTGGTAGTTGCGACCATGTCTTCCGCGCGGTCGTAGATCATCTTCACTGGTTTGCCCGACTTCCACGCCAGCAGTGCAGCGTGTCCGGCGATTAGCGACGGATACTCTTCCTTGCCGCCGAAGCCGCCGCCGGTTTCCGTCTGGATGATTCGTATCTTTTCTTCCGGCAAGTCGAACAATTTCACGATTGCTTTGTGGACGTAGTAAGGACACTGCATCGAGCCCCAAACGGTTACGCCTTCAGTAGGATTGGCAATCGCGATCGCGCCGTTGTTTTCGATGTAGAGTTGTTCCTGCGCGCCTGTCCAGTACGTGCCCTCGACGATGAAATCGGCGTTGGCCCACGCCTCGTCGACGTTGCCTTTGTCCATCAAATACTTCTTGAACACGTTGTCTTCGCCCCAGATGATCTGTTTCCGGGCGACGGAGTCTTCGAGTGTAAAGACTGCAGGCTGTTCTTCGATTTCGATGCGAACGTGGCGGCGCGCTTCTTCGAGTAGATACTTGTCGCGGTGGGCGAGCAACAGGATTGGCTCTTCGGCGTGATTGACAAACTCAGCGGCGAGGTATGGCTGGTCGTTCAGTATCAGCGCAACGTAGTTTCCGCCTGGAATGTCTTTCGCTGTGACGACGGTGAACTCATCCCACGGCAGATCGCCTTCGAAAGATATGTTTGTGATTCGACCACGCGGCACGGGGCTACGCACCGTCACGCCGTGAAGCATCTCGGGGAATGATAAATCGTCGATGTAGAGAGCCTGGCCGGTGACCTTCTTCCGGCCTTCCTTACGCGGCACTCTTTTTCCTACAGGATTATTCATGATAAGCATGATTAACAAGATTCATTTCTGTAAATCCTGAGAATCTTGTTAATCCTGTCTAAGGTTTGAAAATCACGAGCGGATTAGACTCCAGTTCTCGTCGATAAAACACACGCGGCCGCTGCACGCTGCGTTTCTCGCCTTCAACAAAAACGATCTCCAGCCCGAGGCCGCGACTCTGCGTCATCTTTTCTTCCTGCATCTGCGGCACGCGCTCGGTCGCAAAGTTTAACCACTCACGCGCGATGACCACGCCGTCTTTCGGCGACGTGTCAGCCACAGGTGTTTTCAATCCTTCTTCGACGAGCGCGTACGTCAGGTAACCGTGACCGAGTTGCGCAGCTTCGAGCGCGGCCTGAAAACTCTGCGCTGCGGTCAGGATGTACATGCCTTTTTCATACGCAAGCTGGGCCAAACCTTTCGAGTTCATTGGACCACGCCGCTTCTCTTCAGCTTCGAGCGCTTGTCCTGAGTTGCACGCGTCGATGAGCAACAGCAAATGTCCCGCATCCAAACCTTCAACCGCGGCTTCAAGCTCAATATCTGAAATGCTATGCGCGAGCATCGTCTTCAAGCCCTGCTCCGTGAGCTTGGTGCGATCGCCGGTGTAACCGAGATCGTGCGGTATCAGGTAGAAGCGTTGCGCTTGCGCCGTGCCATGTCCCGCGAAGTAAATAACCACGGTATCTTCCGGCTCGGCGCGCTTCAATCCATCGAAAGGACCTGCTTTCAAACTCGGTGGCCCAACCTCGCCCGCCAGTCGTTTAATCGCCGCAAGAATGTTTGACTTCGTTGCATCCTGATCGAGCAGTTGGATCACTTCGACGCGCTCAAATCCACCCAACTGAGTTTGCCGGCGACGCATTTCATCGCCAAAACTTCGCGCGTCAGCCACCGCATACTTCAAGTTGTACTGAGTATTAGCATACTCATTCACGCCGACAGCAATGATGTACGCGGTGCCCTTGCGTTTCAGCGTATCCGCACCGGTGAACACGAGCGGCGCATCCTTGCTCTTTACGTTGTCGCGATTGAACCCATACGCCACCAGCCGGTTTGGACCAGCCGTGACCGTGATCTCTTCTTCAAGCGTCACCGACGGTTGGCCTTTGAGAACATCGCCGCGCCAAACTTTCACGAGCGATCCATTGCGAAACAGCCGCACGTCGTGAGCGCCCGTGCCCTTCGGATTGTCTTTGTCAGCAGGCGCATCGGTAACTTCGATTTTAACTTTCACAGTTCGCGTCGCAACTGCTTCAGCCGGCTGCCCCGCCAGCGACAGCGTCACCACCGGTTGACGTCGATCTTTCTTCGAAACGTCCTGCGCCACACGCGGGCGCTTTCCGTTGAAGACGTCAGCCAGCAAACCAGGATAGTAAAACTCGTTGAAGAACCACTCAATCGGGGCCACGTTGAAGGTTTCCTGATTGTAGCGCCAAAGGATCTGGTTCCACGAAACCGGTGTGCCGTCGAAAAGACCTTGCGGCGTGACTACCATCCACTCGCCGCCGTCGTCGAGGGAGATCAACGTCAGCAGATGTTCGCCGGTCTGTGTGTCCCAGAGAAACGTGCTTCCGTCTTCGCTCGCCGAGGCGAGCATGCGGCCGTCGGGCGTGAAGTCGATTGAGTCGATAGGCGCGGTGTGGCCGGTGAACGTGCGCAAGGCGCTTCGGGTCGCGAGGTCCCAGAGCCTGATTGTGTTGTCAGTGCCGCCCGAAGCCAGCAGTTTTCCATCACGACTGAATGCGATTTTGCTCACGCCTCGACCGTGGCCTTTGATCGTTGCGATTTCTCGCCCCGAAGCCACGTCCCACAGTTGGATTTTGCCGACGGCTTCAACTTTCAGATCCTTCATGAAGTCATCCTGATCCGTCGACTGTTTGCCTTTGGGCCGCTTGCCGCTCATTGCGCCACTCATCATCGCCGCGAAATCGATGTTTGCTTTCGATTCGAAGCCGCCAGTGGCGAGTATGCGCCCGTCAGGACTAAACGCGAGCGACGTTACCGGTTGGCCCATCGTTCCCGCCGCCATCGCTCCAATCTGGTTCGTCATCATGGCAGCGATATCTGCCATGTTCGGCATCTGTCCCGGCTTGATGTTCGCCATCGGAAATCCGGTATACGCAGCGAGGTCGCGCACCTTTTGTCCCGACTGCACGTCCCAAAGCGAGATCTCGCCCATCATTCCGGCGGTTGCGAGGAACCTGTTGTCAGCAGTGAAATCTGCGTGCATCGGAGTGTCGTTCGAGGTCAACGAACGCAGTTCGCGTCCGCTTTTCACGTCCCAGATTTTTACCTGGCTGCCGCGCGTGTAAGACGCATTCATGCTGGGCTGTTGATCGTCGCTGACGCCGTAAACAACGGCGAGCATCGTTCCATCCGAACTAAAACGCACTCGCTGCACGACGCCGGCGTCGCCCGGAGCAGCGAGCGTGTGTAACAGTTTCCCGCTCGGGCTCTCGACGATCGTGACTTCGCTGCTGTTAGTTTTTTGAACCGCGAGCAGCCGGCCATCTGAAGTCGCAACTCCAAACGCCATCCTTTCGATTGTGCCTGGAGTGGTCCGAACGCCGCGGCCAGTGCGCAGGTCCCATCGCGTGCGGCCGCCCGAAGCGAGCTCATTCCCATCGGCGCTAAACGAAACGCTGTAAGCCATGTTTGTGCGACCGCTCAGGTTTGAGAGTCGCTTACCGGTTTCAGTTTCCCAAACGATCGTGTCGGTATCGAAGCCACCCGTCGCAATCCGTTTTCCGTCTTCGCTGAAACTCATGAACGCATCCGCGTGCGGAACCGCCGCTCCACTGTTGGGAACTTTCAACGCGGGCAATTCACGAAACGTGGCAACTTCCCAAACTTTCACCGAGTAGTTTTCAGAGAGTGCGACGAGGCGCCCGTCGCGGCTGAACTTCACCTGGCTGAAATCTTTTGCGGTTGGTCCAAGTTCACGATCTTTCTTCGTGGTGAGGTTCCACAAGCGGAAACGTTTGTCGACGATCCCTGCTGCGAGCAGATGTCCTTCGGGACTAAACGATAGTTGCAGGCTGTCGATCCGATCGTCCGGCAGATTGATCCGGCGAACTTCACGTCCGTTTCCGAGATCGATGGTCCTGATTTCCGAATCGTCCCTCACAATCACTAGCTGAGTGCCGTCGGGGGAAAGCGTGGCGGCGCCGTCAGAGCCGTTGAAGCTTGAAACGGCCATGAGTCCTGAGCCCAGCGACCGCAGCTCGCGTCCGGTTGAGAGATCCCAAACTCTGATCGAATCGCTGACAGTTACGAGACGATTGTCCGAGGCGAAGCCCATAAAGAAAACGCCGGCCGAGGCGATCACCGAACCCTGAACGCCGGCGAGCGTGTAGAGCTCGCGACCGCTCATCACGTCCCAAACTTTCACCGAGTTGTCGCCCGCGGAAGAAGCGAGGAGACGATTGTCACGACTAAAAGCAATGACGGGAGCGAGCCACCCGGTTTGCCCGCCGCCCGCGAGTTCGCGGAGTTTGCGATTGGTCGCAGTTTCCCAGAGTTTGACGGTGTTACTGCGATACGTGCCGGTGGCGAGTAGTTTGCCGTCAGGACTGAAGACGAGTCGCGCCGCGCCGAACAAGTTGTTGTAGCCGGTTTGGAGCACGAGTTCGGGTTTGGCTTCGCGCGCCTGTGCGGCGGTTTGCGTGTTTGATGTTGGACCGCTGCTTTCAATGCCGAGACCGCGCTTGTCTGGGGGCGTTGGGCTGGGGCTTTGGGCGACCACGGATGTCGAGGCTACAAGGAAAACCAGAACACGGATGAAGCGGATGAGACGGATATTACTCATAAAGAACCTTTGATAGTGTGGAATGCTCAAGTATCAGCAACCCGATTGCGATCAACGCGAGGACATACATCACCGGATGAATTTCCCGGCGACGACCAACGGCGAGATAAAGGCCAACGTGCGCGATGAAACCCCAGAGTATTCCCTGGGTTATCGAGAAGGTCAGGGGGATGAGGATTATAGTCAAAAAACCCGGCAGACCTTCCTCAATTTTGCCGAAATTGATCGCACCGACACTCTTAAACATCGCCGCGCCAAGGAGCAAAAGCACGGGAGCTGTCGCATATCCGGGCACCATTCCAGCGAGCGGCGCAAGAAAGAAGCAGGGCAGGAAACAGAGCGCCGTAAACACCGAGGTAAGTCCGGTGCGCCCGCCGCTGTTAATCCCCGCGATGCTCTCGATGTACGCGGTGCCCGGGGATGTGCCCGCGAGTCCCGCGCCGAAAGTCGCTACGGAATCGACGATCAAACCTTGTCGAAGATTGCGAGGGTTACCATTTTCGTCCAAAAGATTCGCAGCATGTGCGACGCCCATGAACGTCGAGATCGAATCGAAAAGATCCGTGAAGAACAATGCCACGATCGCCGGCAGGAGTGCGAGTTTCAAGGCGCCCAAGATGTCCAACTTCAGAAACACCGTCTGAAAGTCAGGGGCACTGAAGAAACTCGGTGGAGACGGCACCATTCCCGCTGCCCAGGCAAACAACGTCACGGAAAAAATACCAGCCAGGTAGGCGAGGGCACTGCCGCGCATCATGAACACGATCGTCACGATCAAACCGAAGATCGCGAGCATGGTTTCACGTCCGAGCACGCCGAGTTTTACCAGCGTAACCGGATCGGCAACGACCAAACCCGCGTTCTTCAAACCAATGAACGTCAGGAGAATGCCGATGCCCGCGGCGGTCCCGAGCCTCAACTCAACCGGAATCGCTTTCGCAATAGTTTCGCGAACGCGGGTGACAGAGATCAGAAGAAACAGCACGCCCGCCCAGAAGACGATGCCGAGTGCGACCTGCCACCAAACGCCTTGCGTAAGGATGATCGTGTAAGTGAAAAAGGCGTTGATGCCCATGCCGGGCGCGACGCCGAACGGAAGCTTCGCGTAGAGGCCCATCAACAGCGTCATTGAAAAACAGATCAGGACCGTGGCGGTCAAGACGCCGCTGAAAGCCATGCCTGTTCCTGGTGTGGACAGTATCGCGGGGTTCACCACGATGATGTACGCCATCGTGAAGAAGGTGGTGATTCCGGCGATTGCTTCGGTGCGGATACTGACGTGTGGGGCTGTGGTCATCGGGACGCACAGCATAGAACCTTAAAACAAAAAGGGCCACAGATTTTCACGAATAAACGCGAATCCAAACTTCTCATCCGCGTTCATTTGTGAAAATCCGCGGCCCTGTTCGGCCTGCCAGGAGTTCCCCAACTTCTGCCGGCCGAATGCCTCGCTATGCTGCGGTTAACATGACGATCTTCTTCGTAGTCGCAAGAGCCTGCTTCTGTTCGCTGCGCGTCTTCACGGCTGCGAGGCTGGTCGAATCGCCTGCCATCTGCGCTTGTGCGAAGTAGTGCCGGTCGCCGTAGCGATGAAACACGAGCTTTGCGTTTTCCGACATGTTCCCGGTGACGTCGGTGGTTATAACCATCGCACTTGCACGCCCGTCAATTTGTCGTATTTGCAAAATCTTTCGATCCGAAGTCGGATTCATCACCGTGACTGTGTATCTGCCTGCGGGCAGGGTCGCCTTACCCACGGTGAACTCGAAGGGGATGTTGGCGATCACTTTGGGAGCGCCGGTCTGCGCGTGTGTGTTAACGGCGACGACACCTAAGAGAAGCATGGTTGCGATTGTGATGTTGAGAATGGTCTTCATAATGGGCCTCCTAATCTTCAATTCCTGCCTCATTTACTAACGCGGCGGTTCGAACCGGATCCCCTCACTGTTGTAAACTTTCGTGCGAGGTGCGTGCTTCCATTAGAGATGAGTTCACCCGACGGCATAACACAGCTTTTGATCGACTGGGGCCAGGGCGACCAGGCCGCGCTCGAAAAGCTAATGCCGCTCGTCTACAGCGAACTGCGTCGCCTGGCCACCAACTACCTGCGACGCGAGCGCGCAGAGCACACGCTTCAGCCAACGGCCCTGGTGAACGAGGCTTATCTCAAGCTCGTCCATCAGAAGAATGCAAAATGGCAGAACCGCGCCCATTTTTTCGGAATTTCCGCGCAGTTGATGCGGCGCATACTGGTGGACCACGCCCGCCAGCACCAGGCCGTGAAGCGTGGCGGCTCAGTGCAACAGCGCATTTCGATCACGAGTGTTGAAAAATTCGCGAAACAGCCGGAAGTCGACTTGCTGGCGTTGAATGAGGCGCTCGACGAACTCGCGAAGATGGATCCGCAGCAGAGCCGAATCGTGGAAATGAAATTTTTTGGCGGACTTTCGATCGAGGAAATTGCCGAAGTGCTGTCGATTGGTCATGCGACGGTTGAGCGTGATTGGAAGATGGCCCGCGCGTGGCTGCGACGCCAGTTGGCGTGAGGGACGGTGGGGCATTTGTCCGCGTTTTACTTAGGTAGGAAAAACGCGTTCAGAGTTCAAGCTTTAGCTTGTTTTTGCGCCGGATACAGCCTAAAGGCTGAACTCTGA
>DASUPZ010000136.1:0-4986 GCA_036280855.1 Pyrinomonadaceae bacterium
CAGGAAGTTGCAGGACACGCCGGTCACGGCTGCTGAGCTGGAGAAAGCGAAGAACCAGATCATCACGAACCAACTGCGCCAGCTCGAAACCGGCAATGGAAAAGCTCTCGCACTCGGCGAAGCTGCCGTGTTGCTTGGAGACGCAGCACGTGTGAACACGGATCTCGCACGACTGCAGGCTGTAACTGCCGCCGACATTCAACGCGTCATGAAAAAGTATTTCACCGACACGAATCGATTCGTCTTGTATTATCTGCCGGAAGCAATGAAGGCGAAGGGGGGCAGGTAAGATGAAAAGATTACTACTCGCTTTGACTGTTGTTTCAATGTTGCCACTGCTTGCCGTTGCGCAAGCGCCGCAAGCAACACCTCCGCCGCCTGCACCGCCGCGATCAGGAACGTTTCCCAAACCAGTAGAGCAAACTCTTTCAAATGGACTGCGCGTGATCGTTGTCGAGCGACACGAGTCGCCGCTTGTCGCAGTTCAGCTTTTGATCAAGAACGGTGGTGAAGTCGATCCACCGGAGTTGGCTGGTCTTGCAGACATGACTGCCAACCTGCTCACCAAGGGAACCCAAACTCGCGACGCCACGCAGATCGCGCAACAGATCGAGAGCCTCGGCGGCTCCCTCGATTCGGGAGCGCGTTGGGACTCGTCGTTCGCAAACGTCGGTGTGATGTCGTTGAAGATTCCGCAGGCGATGGAAATCCTCGCGGATGTCGTGCGGCGGCCAACGTTCAAGAGTGAGGAAGTCGAACGTCTGCGCCAGCAGTATCTCGACAACGTGACACTTGCGCTAAGCGATCCGGGTAGCATCGGACGTTTTGTAGCCGCGCGAGTCGTGTTTGGCGACAGCGCGTATGGTCATCCCGTGAGCGGCACGACGGAATCGCTGACGCGCATCACGCCTGCCGAGATCTCGAAGATGCATGCTCGGTATTACCGGCCTGACAATGCGATCCTCGTCGTCGGCGGCGACGTCACAGCGAAGGATGCATTCGCGTTGGCCACTCGTTATTTCGGCGACTGGCAAAAGCCGACAACGCCGTTGCCGGCTGTAGAGCCGGTGAAGCAGAACGGCGAGGCAAAAGCTGGTCGCGTCGTCGTGATTGATAAACCCGATGCAGGTCAGGCTGCTGTTTTCCTCGCTCGCACAGGGATCAATCGCAAGGATCCGGATTATTTTCGCGGCATCGTTTCGAATTCCGTGCTCAGCGGTTATTCCGGACGTCTTAACCAGGAGATTCGCATCAAGCGCGGATTGAGTTACGGCGCGGGTAGTGTGCTCGACACGCGGCGTGATGTGGGACCATTCCTCGCGTCGGCGCAGACAAAGAATGAGTCAGGCGCCGTGGTGGCAGATCTGTTGATGGGTGAAATCAGTCGCTTGTCGTCGGCGCCCCCTGCGGATGTTGAGTTGACGCCGCGAAAGGCAGTTTTGATCGGAGGCTTTTCGCGAAACCTCGAGACTGCCGGTGGGCTTGTGAACCAGGTTGCGTCGCTTGCGCTGTACGGGATGGGACTGGACGAGATCAATCGTTACATCAACAACGTGCAGGCGATCACGACCGCTGACATTCAGAAGTTTGCGGGCGGGCGGTTGGATGCGAAGACCAGCAACATCATCATCGTTGGTAATGCGAAGGCGTTTCTGCCGGAGTTGCAGAAGAAATATCAGAACATTGAAGTTATTCCAGTGGCGGAACTGGATCTCAATTCTGCGACGCTCAGGAAGAAACCAGCGGCGTAAGAATAGGTCCTGAAGAATAGGTCTTATAGGTCCTATAGGACCTATTCAGATTGGTGCAACTATGAAGAAAGCTCTTTTATTGATCATGCTGTGTTTCGTGGGAGTCTCGCAGGCGCAGCAGGCGCCGATTGATGGTGTTGATGCGCGATCGAATCCGGAGGAGTTTGCGAAGCAACTCGGCAGCGCGGATGCGAACGTGCGGCGGCGCAGTGCGGAGGCACTCGCGCAGCTTGCCGCCACCGATCAGCGCAAGCTCGTCGAAGGCTACCAGCTTCAGGAAAAGAACAAGGAAGTTCGCCTCGCACTCGACTGGGCTTTGTATCGCATGGGCCGTGCGGAAATGTTGTATCGCGTCGTCGACGAGCTCGATTCAGGCCGGCAGGACCAGGCGATCGATTACCTGACCCAGTTGGAAAGTCCGGATCTGCTTTACCCGTTTCTGAAGCGAATCACTAACGCGCCGCGAATCAACGCCGGCCTGCTGAAAGCGCTTGCGCGTATCGGCGACGCCAACACACTCGAACTCGTCAAACCGTTCCGCGACTCACACCAGGCGTACGTCGCGGAAGCCGCCGAGATCGCACACGACGAGATCGAGAAACGTCTTGGCGAGACGACAACTTCTGAAACGCGCACGCGCCCCAGGAGTGTTGGAAGGCCTTAACGCTCAGGATGCATCCGAGTCTCCGTACATTTCTCGATCAGCTCACCAGAGAAAACGAAATCGTCACCATCAAAGCCGAGGTCGATCCGTACCTCGAGCTGGCTGAGATCCATCGTCGCGTCATCAGCGAGGGTGGACCAGCGTTGCTGTTCGAACGGGTGAAGGGAAGTCGTTATCCCGTAGTGACGAACCTCTTCGGCACGGCGCGACGCATCGAACTCGCGTTTGGGCCAAAGCCGGAGACGTTTGTGCGCGAGATGGTCCATGTAGCTGAGTCCCTCCTGCCGCCGAAAGTCAACGAACTTTGGAAACGCCGTTCGCTCGCCTTCGATCTCCTGAAACTCGGCACGACAAGTACGTCTCGATCTCCGGTGACGCAGGTTATGGATCGTCCTCCGCGTCTCGACCAGTTACCGGTGTTGACGACGTGGCAGGAAGATGGTGGACCATTCATCACACTCCCGCTCGTCTACACCGAGAACCCCGTCACAGGAAAACACAACGTAGGCATGTATCGCATGCAGGTCTACGATGCTCGCACGACGGGTTTGCACTGGCAGATTCAGAAAGGCGGGGGCTTTCATTATCACGAGGCAGAGCGTATCGGAAAACTTTTGCCGGTGACCGTCTTTCTCGGTGGACCACCAGCGCTCATCCTCGCGGCCATCGCTCCGTTGCCCGAAGACGTTCCGGAACTCGTGCTTGCGTCACTCCTCGCCGGACAAAAGTTGAAGATGACGAAGAACCCGCTGGGTGCATTTCCGCACCGACTCGTGGCCGAAGCAGAGTTTGCACTCGTAGGTTTTGCGCCGCTGCAGCAGCGCCGGCCCGAAGGACCATTTGGCGACCACTACGGCTATTACTCTCTGCGCCACGACTATCCGGTTTTTGCTGTGCAGGCGGTCTTTCATCGTCGCGATGCGATCTATCCGGCAACGGTCGTCGGCAAGCCGCGGCAGGAAGATTTTTTCATCGGCGATTATTTGCAGAAGTTGTTGTCGCCGTTGTTTCCCCTCGTCATGCCGTCTGTCCTCGATCTGTGGAGCTACGGCGAGACTGGATTTCACTCGTTGGCCGCTGCGGTCGTGCGCGAGCGATACGGTCGTGAGGCCCTCGTTTCCGGGTTCCGCATTCTTGGTGAAGGACAGCTTTCGCTCACGAAGTTTTTATTACTGACTGATACGCCACAGGACTTGAAAGACTTTCCTCGTTTGTTCGAACACGTGCTCGAGCGGTTCCGGCCGGAAACTGATCTGTTTGTGTTTTCGAATGTGTCGATGGATACGCTTGATTACACGAGTGGGAAAGTGAACGAAGGCAGCAAGGCGATCATGCTGGGTTTGGGCGATCCGGTGCGGACGTTGCCGCGGAAGTTTGAAGGGCAGTTGCCGGCGTATGTTTCACGCGCTGAGGTTTTTTGTGGCGGGTGTTTGGTGTTGCAGGGTGGATCGTTCGGCGAAGATGAAGAGCTTGCGGTTAGAGTGGCGGGCGATCCGGTTTTTGCAAACTGGCCGTTGATTGTTTTGCATGATGATGCGCGTGTGGCGGCTTCGTCACCGGATTTTTTGTGGGCGACGTGGACGAGGTTCGAGCCTGCGGCTGATATTTACGCTGCGCGCACGACGGTGCAACGACATCACCTTGTTTATACTGCGCCGATCGTGATCGATGCGCGCACGAAGCCCGGATTTCCGGATGAGCTTGTTGTCCGAGACGACATTGCGCAGCTAGTCGATCGTCGCTGGCCGGAGTACTTTAGACAGGATTAACACGATTTTCAGGATTTACAAGATTTTGTTCATCTTGAAAATCATGTAAATCCTGTCTAAGTTGAATCGTAAACACCGCGCCACCTTCGACTGCATTTGCGGCGGTGAGCGTTCCGCCATGCTGCGTCACGATCCGGTGACTTAACGCCAGCCCCACACCGTGTCCTTTCGGTTTTGTTGTAAAGAACGGGATGAAGATCTTTTGCAGCTGAGCCACTGGAATGCCTGGGCCGTTATCTCTTACTTCAATCACAACACAATCTTTATCCGTCCTCGTTTGCACGAACACGGATCGAGCCGCGGATTCAGCGCCGTTGCGCATGAGATTCAATAACGCCAGCCGCAACATTCTTTCATCCGCCCGGACCACGAGGGATTCCTGGACATCAATAACCAACCGCACTTTCAACTCCTGAAACACCGGTTCTAATTCACTCGCACACTCGTCGATCAGCTCCGGAAGCGAAACCTGCTCCAACTGCAACGGCTGCGGGCGGGCGAAGTTTAAAAACGCGGTCACCATACTCGAAAGGTTTCTAACCTCGTTGAGCAGCGAACCTGCCGCCACTTGCGCCTTGTCATTCAAGTCCAGGCTCTGTAACAACTGCGCATATCCCTGAAGCGTCGCGATCGCGTTCTTAAACTCATGGGCCAGTCCCGCCGACATCTCCCCGAGACTTTCGAGGTTGTTTTTGAGTGCGACCTGTTCCCGCAACTCCGTGACTTCAGTGATGTCGGTCAACAGGCACAACGCGCCCCGTGGTCCGCGTTCGGGCGGTAACTCGATCGGCGCGACAGTCGC
>DASUPZ010000137.1:0-3811 GCA_036280855.1 Pyrinomonadaceae bacterium
GATTTTGCGAGTAGACCGCTTTCAGGATCGATCGTGACGGTTACCGTGTCGACAGCCGGTGCGGGTGTGGGTTCGGTCGCGACTGTTTCAGAAGTCGGGATCGTAGTCTGCTGATCGGGTTTATTTGATTTACGGATCGCATCGGGACGCGCCGGTTGTTCCTGCTCGAATGCAACCGACTGCTCGGCTGCGGCTGGCGTCTCTTCCAAGGCGACGGGCACGTTGCGCCGTTGAATCAATGTCCGCGTAGTGATCGCAAAGACTGCGGCGAACAACAACAGGACAACAGCCCATTGCCAGGTCGCGCCCTGGCGCCTACCCCTCGAAGTTTGAACGTTCGGCTCGCGGTTCAGCGGCGGCGATGAAGGCCTCGGAGTCTTGCCTGAGATAAGAAGCTCGTAAGCTTCGTTAATCTCTTTCAGTTTCTCCTGCGCCTTTTCCTGCAGACGCGGGTCGTGCAGAAACCTGTCCGGGTGCCAAACCTTCGCAAGGTCTCGATGCGCTGCTTTCAGTTCCCTGTTGGAAACGCCGGGTTTTACTCCCAGCAGTTCGTAGGCCTTACTCTGGTCTAAACTCAATTTTTCCTCTAGGAGAGCACGTTCGCGAGTCTCGAGATCCCTCCAATCAGGTCGGTGGCGCTGGGCACGGGGACACCCATGTACTTCATCACAGAGACGACCCCGAGTCCCAGGGCCATGCTGATGACTACAGCTTTCAAAAGAGCGCCTAAAAGATTAGTCAGGAACGTCGAAGCGGAACGAAGGAATCGTTTAATTCTTCGCATATTTGACCCCCCAAACGCCGGTGTCGGTTAAGCATTTCTGGTGAGCAACCGGGGCAACCTCTTGGGGCTGTCGGGAGCAACATTATGGCAGAGCAAAGTCTCGGTGACAACGATGTTTTACACGATTAGGTCACTTTGGCAGATGGATTGTGAAGGTGGTGCCTTTTCCGAGATCTGAGGCGACGGTCACCTCGCCGCCGTGTAGAAGGGCGAGATGCTTAACAATGGCCAGTCCAAGGCCTGTGCCGCCCATGTCTCTCGACCGCGCGCGGTCAACGCGATAAAAGCGTTCAAACAGCCGTTCCAGGTGCTGAGACGGAATCCCGTCGCCGTCGTCCTGGACGAGGATCCGATCGCGCGGGCCGTCTTCGTGGCTGATCGTGACTGTTCCGTTCTCCCCGCTAAACTTGATCCCGTTGTCGATCAGATTCGTGAGCATCTGTTCCAATCTGCGTTCATCCGCGTTAACTACTACCGCGGGTGACACATCATTCCGAAGCGTCACGTTTTGCGCAGAAGCCTTCGCCGCCAGCGACGCGCAAACCTCGTCAACGATTGTGTACAGATCAACCGGAGATGCCTTGAGTTGAACATTCCCGCCTTCGATCGCATTGAGCTCGGAGATGTCGTCGATGAGGCCCTGCATCCGCGAAGCGTTCCTGCGAATGATCGAAAGAAACCGTTGAAAGCTTTCCGGATCATCCATCGCGCTCGTCTCGAGTGTTTCGACAAAGGCGATGATCGCAGTCAGGGGCGTGCGAAGTTCATGCGAGACGTTCGAGAGAAACTCCTGTCTTACGAGTTCGAGACGTTCGATCCGCGTGATGTCGAAGAAAACGCCGAGTGCCGCTTCCGCTCCTTTTCCATTGCTGTTGCCGATCGGCACCACGCGCAGATCGAATACCTGCCGTTCTGGTCCATGAGTTTCCACTTTGACGCCGCTTCGTTCGATACCTTTGAGGCCGTCGAGAAACGCGCTGTAGATCGCGGGATTGCGTGTGAGCTCGGTCAGGCGTTGGGATTTCAACGCCGGCACCGACGGATTGAAGAGTTTATGTGCGGCGGGGTTTGAAGCCACGACGCGCATGTCTCTGTTCACGACGAGGAGGCCTTCGCGCATGCCGCTCATCGTCGCTTCAAGCAACGAACCGGCGGCCACGCTTTCAGGCGACTGAGTGTGATCGATCTGATTCGCGGGTAAATTTGTGTTCGGAGCTTCGCTGCGTGCGAGTATCGCGAAAACTACAACTGTCAAAACGAGGAGGCCGGCTAAGACGAGACGCACCGCAAATGAAGGAACAACGAGGGCAAGCGCTGTGAGAAGAATGCAGGAGACTAGCAGTAAGAACTGTCGCTTGTGCACAAGAGTTTAAATTACCTTCGTCCTATCGTTCAGAGTTCTATCGTTCAGAGTTCAGCCTTTAGGCTGCTGCTTCACGGACACAAGCTAAAGCTTGAACTCTGAACGGCTCTGAACGGCTCTGAATGCTCTGAACGCGCTCTGAATGCTCTGAACGCTCTATGTTCAATTGCTTTGACTGCTCGCGGCGGCCTGGCTCGTGCAACCGATGAACCGGTAGCCAACGCCGACGACAGTCTCAATGCAGTCGCCGCATTTGTCGAGCTTCTGTCGCAGGCGGCGAATGTGAACGTCAAGCGTGCGCGCATCGCCATAGTAACTGTAACCCCAGACGCTATCCAGCAACTGCTGTCGCGTCACTACGCGATCCGCGCTTCGCGCCAGAACTGAAAGAAGCGTGAATTCCTTGTTCGTAAGTTTTATCTTCACACCGTCGCACGCAACCCTGATGTCGTCGAAATCGATCGACAGGTGATCGTCCTCGTAAGTCTTGCCCATCGTCTCGTCTGCGCGACGCATCACGGCGCGCACGCGGGCCAGGAGCTCTCGTATCGAAAAAGGCTTGGTGATGTAATCGTCGGCGCCGAGATCCAGTCCGGCAACACGATCCGATTCGGAAGTCTTTGCGGTAAGCATGATGATCGGCGTGCGTCGCGTAGCAGGCTCACGCCGCAACCTGCGACACAACTCGATCCCACTCATTCCCGGCAACATCAGGTCGAGAATGATCAATCGCGGCGAGTCGCGCTCGTTGAGTGCCGCTGTCAGTCCTGCTTCTCCGGTCGGAGCCGTTACAGCCGGAAATCCTTCACGCTCGAAGTTGTACTTCAAACTTTCAGAGATGTCGGCGTCATCCTCGATGATCAGGATTGGACGAGTCATAACTAGTTCGTGTGTTTGATAAATGCAGCCTCAGCCATGTAGACCGTCAGTTCACAGATGTCAGTCACGTAGTCGCCGATTCGTTCCAGGTGCTTCGCGACAAACAACAGGCGCGCATCGCGAGTTGCGGTTGCGGGTTCTTCAACCATCAGCTCGATCAGATCGTGGAACGTGTGGTTGTAGAGATTATTGATCTCGCTATCGCTCTTGATCACCTCGCGCGCTGCGATCGCATCGTTTGAAGTAAAGGCATCGAGCGACGCACGCAACATCTTCAAAGCGTGCTCGGCCATCTTGCTTAGATCCAGCACCGGCTTGAGCTCGGGCTCGTTGTTCAGGTCGAGCGAGGCACGTGCGATGTTGCAGGCGTGATCTGCGATGCGCTCGAGTACAGGCGCCATTTTCGCAACCGAGATCACAAAACGCAGATCGCGGGCCGCGGGCTGGCGCAGTGCGATTATGTCGATGCACTGGCGATCGATCTCGACCTCGAGCCGATCGATTTTATCGTCGTGTTCGAGCACTTGCCGCGCGAGGTCGCTGTCGCGCGTGGTCAATGCCTGCATCGACCGCTCGAGCGCTTGTTCGGCCTCGCCTCCAAGCAGAAGCACGCGGTCGCGCAGTGAACTTAATTCGTCATCAAGATGACGGTGAGTGTCCATACCTATCCAAACCTTCCAGTAATGTAGTCCTCAGTCACCTTTTCGTTAGGCGCGACGAACATCCTCTCAGTTGTATTTACCTCGATCAACTTTCCAAGGAGAAAAAAACATGTAGTGTCTGAC
>DASUPZ010000138.1:0-6474 GCA_036280855.1 Pyrinomonadaceae bacterium
AGCACGCAGGCAGTGGTCGTGAGCCTGGGCCGCGAGCAGACAGAGGCACTGCTGCAGGAAGTGCCCGCTGTTTATCACACCAAGATCAACGAAGTGTTACTTAGCGCGCTCGGTCTGGCGCTGAAGGAGTGGAGCGGGCAGAACGTCGTGTCGGTGGATCTGGAAGGGCACGGGCGCGAGCAGATCAGCGATCGCGTAGACGTCTCGCGAACGGTCGGTTGGTTCACGACGATCTATCCGGTGTTGCTCGAAGTGCAGGGAAGCAAAGAGCGAGCCGGTGAAGTGCTGAAGCAGGTTAAGGAGCAGGTGCGAGCGATCCCCGGGCAGGGAATCGGCTACGGAATACTTCGATACCTGAGCGGTGAGACGGGTACACAGTTGCAATCGCTGCCACATGCGGAAGTTGTTTTCAACTACCTCGGGCAAACTGACGGAGTGCTTGGCGACACGGGCGTGTTCGGCATCGCGCGTGAATCAAGTGGCAGTCAATGCAGCCAGAAGGGCGTGCGCCAGCATGTGCTCGATATCAACTCACTCGTCGTCGGTGGACAACTGCAACTCAGTTGGAGCTTCAGCCGGAACCTGCACCGGCCGGAAACGATCGAGCAGTTAGCCCGCAACTTCATCAACTGCCTCGAAGCAATTATCAGCCACTGTCAAAGTGAGGACGCCGGAGGTTACACGCCGTCAGACTTTCCGCTCGCCCAGTTGACCCAAAGCGAGTTGGACCATGTTCTCGGAGAGCGCCGGCAGAACATCGACGATCTTTATCCACTCTCGCCGATGCAGCAGGGCATGCTTTTCCATAGCCTCTATGCGCCGGACTCACAGCTCTATTTCAACCAGTTGAGTTCTCCGATAAGCGGAGAAATCAATTCCGAAAACTTCAGGCGCGCATGGCAGGAGATCCTCGACCGGCACCCGATCTTAAGGACAGCTTTTGCGTGGTCGGGTTTGAAGCAGCCTTTGCAGATTGTGCCTCAACGAGTGGAGTTGCCGTGGGAGCAGCACGACTTGCGCGGTTTTGGAGTCGAAGAGCAGGCCAGAAAGCTCGAGGAAATCTTACTGTCGGATCGCACACGCGGCTTCGACCTGACCAAACCGCCGCTCATGAGAGTTGTGTTGATTCAACTCGGCGATGCTCAGTGGCAAGTAGTTTGGAGTCATCATCACCTGCTGATGGACGGCTGGTGCATGCCGATCATCCTGAAAGAATTTGCCTCCATCTACGACTCTTTGCAGCGCGGCGAGAGTGTTCCGCCGGCAACCACGCGACCGTTCAGAGACTACATCGCGTGGCTGCAAAAACAGGAGGTGACGAAGGCTGAAGAGTTCTGGAGAGGAATGCTGAAAGGGTTTGACTCCCCAACCTCTCTCGGCAATTACAAGTTGGTTGATGGAAACCCGAACGTGAGCGACGCCGGGGAAAAAACGATCAAGCTTTCGCCGGAGGCGACCACGCGGCTCGAATCACTGGCCCGCCAGCACCAACTGACATTGAACACTTTGTTCCAGGGCGCCTGGGGTCTTCTGCTGAGCCGCTACTCCGGAGAGTCGGATGTTGTATTTGGCGCGACAGTTTCCGGACGCCCCACTGACCTCGAAGGCGTCGAGAACATGCTGGGTCTGTTCATCAATACATTGCCGGTTCGCCTCAAGGTGGATTCGGAGCAGATGACCCTCGATTGGTTGAAGGAATTACAGTCGCAGCAAGTCGAAGCGCGGCAGTACGAGCACACGCCGCTGATGGCAATCCAGTCGTGGAGCGAAGTGCAGCGCGGTTCGTTGTTTGAAAGCATCCTGGCATTTGAAAACTATCCGGTAAACGGTCCGACGGCCAGCCGGCCCAGGTCAACCAACTTTGAAATGCCGGACGTTAAGCTGTTCCAGAGAACAAATTATCCGCTCTCCCTCATGGCCTGGCCCGCTGGTCCAAACCTGGCAGTGCAACTCGCTTACGACTCGCGCTTCGAGCCGGCGACAGTCGATCGCATGCTGCACCATCTCGAAGTGTTGCTCGAGAACATCCTGACAAAGCCGGATCAACGACTTCGCGAAGTGTCGATGCTGACGACGCGCGAACGCGAGCAACTGCTCACGCAATCGAGCCCGATGTCCACGCCGGTTGAATCCGCTTGCGTCCACCAGCTTTTCGAAACGCAGGTGGAGAAGTCGCCGCACGACGTTGCGCTTACTTGCGGCGACCAGCAACTCACCTATGCGGAACTCAATCAACAGTCGAACAGGTTGGCCCATTACCTTCGTTCCCTCGGCGCCGGTCCCGACGTGCGTGTTGCCGTTTGCTTCGAGCGATCCCTGGATGCCGCGGTCAGCATCATCGCCGTCTTGAAGGCGGGCGGCACTCTTGTCCCGCTCGATCCCGAACATCCGCGCGATCGCCAGACTTTCGTCCTCGCGGATTCCGAAGCATCTATTCTGCTGACACAGAGTTGGCTGAGTGACAGGTTACCGCAGCACTCCGGACGGGTCGTTTACCTGGACCATGAAGCGGAGACAGTCGCGCTCCAGTCTGCGGAGAACCCGGAAAATGTTTCCCAGAGCAGCGATGTCGCATATCTCATTTACACCTCCGGTACGACGGGCAAACCCAAGGCAGTGATGGTTGAGCAGGGCAGTTTCACCAATACCCTTTTGGCTACTCAATCCGTATTCGAGTTCGTAGCGACAGATGTGCTTCTCTGCATGGCTTCATTCTCGTTTGACATTTCACTGTTCGAGTTGATGAGTCTTTTGCTGGTCGGCGGCCGCACGATCATCGTCACCAAGCAGGAAACTCTGGACATGAAGCACTTCACTGAAATCCTGCGCGACGTAACTTTCCTGCATTCGACTCCGGGAATGATGCGGCAGTTCGTCAACCATCTTAAGAGTCAGGCGGACACATCGGCGGGCGCTCGAGTCAGGGAAGTTTTCACCGGTGGCGATCAAGTGCCCGTGGAACTGATCCGGGAGATCGGCGAGGTGTTTCCGCAGGCCAGGCAGATGGTCGCGTATGGACCAACCGAAGGCACCATCATTTGCACTGCCTATGATGTGAAGCCCGATCAGTTGCCGAAGAGATCTCCGCTCGGCAAGCCCCTCGCCAACATGAGCGCGCGACTTTATGACAAGCAGGGACAACTGGTGCCCGTCGGCGTGGTGGGCGAGATTTACCTGGGCGGACGTTGTGTGGCGCGCGGCTATTGGAACCGCCCGGAACTGACGGCGGAGAAGTTTGTGGTGATCGATGGCGAACGATTCTATCGGACGGGCGACCTGGCACGTTATCTCGAAGACGGCAATCTGGAGTTCGCCGGTCGCGTCGATCAGCAGGTGAAGATCCGCGGGTACCGGATCGAGACCGAAGAGATTGAAGCAGTGTTGAGCGAGCATCAGGATGTGCGTGAGTGTGTGGTAGCGGCGCGTGCGGACGCCAACGGCGAGAAGCAGCTCGTGGCTTACGTGGTTTCGTCAACTGCGACTGCAGACGATGACTTCGACGCCAGTGTGTTGAAGCATCATCTTCAGAAGCACCTGCCGGAGTACATGGTGCCCGCGGCGTTTGTGCTGCTGGAGAGTCTGCCGCTGACGAGCAACGGCAAGGTAGACCGCCGTGCGCTACCGGCGCCGAATGGAACGCGCTATTCAATCCGTACTTTTGTGGCGCCGAGGAACCCGACGGAGATCAGGTTGAAAAAGATCTGGGAGGAGATGCTGAACGTTCGTCCCATCGGCATCACCGACAACTTTTTCGAACTCGGCGGGAACTCTTTGTTGACGCTGACTTTGATTGGTCAGATTCAGAAAGACTTCGAAGTTGAGCTGCCACTCGCGGCCGTGATGACAGACGGCACAATCAAAGGACTGGCAGAACTGATTCACAAAAACAAGAAGGAGGCAGAGTGGTCGCCACTCGTGCCTATCAAACCTACCGGATCCAAACTGCCGTTCTATTGCGTGCATGCGGGCGGAGGCAACGTTGTCGGGTTCTACGACCTCGCGCAACAGTTTGACGAAGATCAACCCTTCTATGGTCTGCAGGCGGCGGGATTGGTTGACGGCCAGGAGCCATTGAGTCGCATGGAAGACATGGCCGCGCTTTACATCGAGGCGGTTCGAAAACGGCAACCGCAGGGGCCGTATTTAATCGGTGGGTATTCGAGCGGCGGCATCATCGCGTTCGAGATGGCCCAACAACTTCAGCGGCAGGGCCATGAAGTGGGCTTGGTCGCGATGCTCGACAGCTTCAGAATGACGCCGGAGAAACAGCAGGTCGAAAAAGATGATGCAAACTTGATTTCACTTTTCGTCAGAACGTTGGGCCGAATTCTTCCAGTTGAGGAGTTACGACAGGTTGAATCGGACAAGCAAGTGGAATACGCGCTGCAGCGCGGGCGAGAAGCAAAGCTCATCAGATCGTTCCTCGATGAGCGAAAGCTGGTCAGCACCTATCATGTGTTGAAGGGGCTTAAGCAGGCGACGCAGGACTATAAACCGCAAGTTTATCCAGGAACGATCACGCTCTTCCGGCCGGTTCAAACGACGGCTGAAGTGGAACGGAATATCGGTCGCTTGTCGAAGATTACGCATGTGACTGTGGGAGTGTTGGCGACTTTGATCGTCGTGCTCAGCAGTCTGACGTTGTTCGGTGTGTTGTCGTTGGGTGTACTGGCGGGCTTGCTGGGTTTCATAGCCGTCGGTTGCTTCGTGTTGAGCATGCTGTCTCGGCAAGATGTGCGGAACATGCCCGCGCAGGAGTTGAACGGACTCGCACGCTTGCGCCCGCTACGCGCGATCGCAGGCGGCATCTATTACCTGCATGCGTTGCGTGAGGACCAGAAAGGCAATTTCGATCTCGGAACCGATTTGACGTTGGGCTGGCGCGACGTTTCCGCCGAACCGGTCGAGGTCATCGAAGTGCCCGGCAATCACATGTCAATTATTCTCAAGCCCGATGTTCAAGACCTGGCCCAACGCCTAACCAAGTCGTTCTCGAAATTCAACAACGCCGAAGGCGTTCGCTAATGTGTACCCTTGGATCATGAAAATACGCCGAAGGCGTTTCGCCATTTTGAACCAAGGTTCACTTTGAAAATACGCCGAAGGCGTTCGCTAATTTCCAGCCCAGGGTTGGAGCGCAGCGACAACCCTGGGATCAAATAACCACACACGTTCTAACCCTGAAAGGGTTAATACCGCACAGTCCTAACGCTTTCAGCGTTAGTTGATCCTTTGATTGTTTCGACCCAGGGTTGTCGCTACGCTCCAACCCTGGGCTCAAATTAGCGAACGCCTTCGGCGTAATCGAGTGAACGCCTTCGGCGTAATCGAGCGACCGTTATCACCAACTCGACAAGGAGTGATTTTAATGAAACTGATTTTTTCCCTGCTCAAGGATTCTCTGGGTCTTAGCATCGTTGCTGTCGGCGCGGGCATCGTGGCTGGTATCGGAAACACGCTACTGCTCGGGTTTGTAAACAACGGCCTGGCCCATCGCTCAACCGACCTGATGGGACAGATGATCATATCCTTCATCATTGTATGTGTGGTGGTGGCAGGCAGCCGTTTTCTCTCCCAGGATCTGATGGCGCGATTTGCGCAGCGAAACTTGCGCGACTTGCGCATGAAACTCGGTCGCCGCGTTCTTTCTTCTCCTCTGCGTGCGCAGGAAGAAATCGGCGCGAATCGTATCCTGGCCGTTTTCACCGAAGACGTTCCGGCGATCGCGAGTGCCGTCAACGCCATTCCTGCCATCTGCACCAATTTAGTTATCGTGATCGGCTGCCTGATCTACCTCGGCATGATCTCCGGAAAGCTTCTGCTCGGTGTGATTGGCTTCATTATTTTTGGAATCGTCACCTGCCAACTGCCGATAGCCAAAGCGATGCGTTACATGACCAACGTGCGCGAGACCAACGACGTGCTCCTGAAGCAGCTCAAGGCAATGACGGAAGGTAGCAAGGAATTGAAGATAAACCGAGACCGGCGGGAAGCATTTCTCTCAAAGCTGTTCTCATCTACCACTCAGTCGCTGCAGCGGAACAACGTCATCACGAGCACGATCTTCAACGCAGTGAATAGTTGGGCCCAGACACTGATATTCGTGCTAATGGGACTGATTGTTTTTGTGCCGTACGCATGGACCAGGTTGGAGCCTTTGCAACTCACGGCTTATATCCTGATCCTGCTCTTCATGATTGGACCATTGCTGATCGTGATGGGATCGATTCCGGCGTTCAGCCGGGCCAAGGTCGCCCTCGGGAAGTTGGCTGAGCTGGACCTCTCCCTCGACAAGTTTCCAGCGGAAGCTGAAGCGGATAATGCTCCGGCAATCCCGTTGCACGACCTGACCCTGTCGAACGTGAAACACTCCTACGGCGACGGAGACAACAACTTCGTGCTTGGTCCTATCGATCTGAACCTGCGTGCCGGCGAACTGGTTTTCCTGACGGGTGGCAACGGCAGCGGCAAGAC
>DASUPZ010000139.1:0-3664 GCA_036280855.1 Pyrinomonadaceae bacterium
CAACCCTGAAAGGGTTTTCACGCCAGGCGAACCCTTTCAGGGTTGAATATAAGCTCCGTTAGCGACCCAGGGTTTTCGCTACGCTCAAACCCCGGGCTTAAATTAGCGAACGCCTTCGGCGTAATTTTCAAACTGAGCCAGTACCGATTTTTTGTGCATTTATGCGACTGACACCCGTATACTGCTCATCGGATTTGCCTCAGAAGTCCTTCTGGCTCGAACAGTTTTCTCGATGGCTACGCTATCCCCAACTCATCTCCCACTCGCTCCCCTCGGCGCAGGCGATTTGATCGACCGCGCAGTCAGACTTTACCGGCGTCATCTCCTGGTTTTGATCAGGACGGCCGCGCCGCCGATCATCATCGTCGCCGCGGGCTGGATCCTGTTGTCGATTAGCTTTCGACAGATCACCACGGTCACCGCTCCCGACGAACTCTTCTTTTACTTTCTGCTTCTGTTTGCGTCGATTGGGATCATGCTGACAGGTTACCTCTCGACATTGCTCGTGATGGGCGGTGCGACGCGCACACTCGTGGCCCACCTTCTGCGCAACGAGCCTGTAACCGCGAGCGCGACTTACCGAGCCGTAAAGATGCGATTCTGGGGTCTGTTTGGAGCCTCGATCATCGTTTTCATCTGGATCGTGGCGTCGCTCGTCGCTGCCAGTTCGGCATGGCAGATGGTGTTTTTTATCGTTTTCATAATCTGCGTACCGCTGGCGAGTGTTGCACCGATGTGGATTCCGATCCTTTTCGGTGCGATTGGACTGCTGGCCGCCACGGTCTTCGGCCTTTGGCTTTTCTTTTTCATCGTCGCCCGCGTCGCGTATGTTCCGCAAGTGATGCTGGTTGAGGGCAAGGGCGTTTTCGAAGCGGTAGGACGCAGCATATCGCTGGCGCGAGGAAACGTTGCGCGGCTGGCGGCAATGACGCTGTTTACAATTTTTGCCACCCAATCGGCGTTGATGATCCTCGTCGCTCCGCTTAGCTTGTATGGTTACCTTGGCGGTGTTGATATCTTCAATCCCGGTGCATGGCCGGTATGGTACGCAGTCGCTTACAGTGTCACTGGTCCATTGAGCTCGATACTGCTTACTCCGGTCTGGATGCTGGGCCTTTCGTTGCTGTACGTCGACGAGCGAGTCAGGCACGAAGGTTACGACATCGAGTTGATGGCGGCGCGACAGCTTGGTGAGGTTCCCGACATCAACGTCACATCGCCTTTGGGAACCGCGCTTTACACGGAACGTAAACAACCACCGCCAACGCCCCGATCGTCCGGCAGCATTCTTAATCTCAGTTGATGCTTCATCTCTCAACAAAGCATTGTCGCCGCGCCGTCGTGCTGACTGCGCTTCTCCTTCTTTGCGCCGGTCGCACCGCTGCACTTCCGATCTCCGAGTATCAGGAGAATTTGAAACATGCGATCGCTGATTTTGAAGCATTGATCGAGATGAAATCGGACGAAAAGCAGGACGCGGAGGAGTACAAGCAAGAGCTGGATTCTATTATCGAAGAGCTCCGCGACATGCTGCCGGAGTCGCAAACGATCGAAACGCGTAACGGAAATTACTACGTCGACAATTCATGGTTACACAAAGCGCTCAACGAGGTTACCGATCCTTCCGCCGACGATCATGTCGAGAAGCTAAGTCTGCTTCTTCAGCATCTTCAGGCACTCGAATTACGGATTGCCGAGCATGAAGCTGTTGCTCAAGGAGGCGAGACTAAGGAGCAGGCCAAAGCCAAACTCGAAACTATCCTGGCTCGACCTGAATACGTCGCCGGCGCAAAAGGACCCAATGCGCTCACGCGTTTATTTCAGGATTTCCTGAAGTGGCTGCAAAAGTTTCTTCCAAAGCGCACTGAAGCGGGAACGCAGGGGGCAAGCAGGTTGAACTCGATCATGCAGTATGTCGTGATCATACTGGCGCTGCTGGTCCTTCTTTACGTCGCGCGACTTCTCTTCAAACGCTTCAAACGCTCCGGAAAAGTAAAGACTCCTAAAAAACGACAACCTCGAATCGTGCTCGGAGAACGACTCGAACCCGATCAAACCGCGACCGATCTTCTCTCCGAAGCTGAGGCGCTCGCGCGTAACGGCGACCTGCGCGCGGCGATACGAAAAGGCTACATCGCCCTCCTGGTTGAGCTGGGCGACAGGAAACTGATCAGCCTGGCCCATCACAAAACCAATCGCGACTATCTCAATTCGCTGAGGAGCACTCCACAGCTTCATTCGAAGATGCATGGACTCACGGCCAGTTTTGAGCGCCACTGGTACGGTCTTGACGAAGCTACACCAAACGACTGGCAGGACTTTCGCACTGGGTATCTCGCAGCATTGCAAACAGGAAGCAACTAACGATGCGCCAGCGAATCACCATCATCCTGACATTTATCGTCATCATCGGGTTGCTGGTGCTGCTCAACACGCTGACGTACGTCCAGGAAGACGAGGTTCGGGATCACGAGTACGCTCCGAATCGATCTACATATCACTCGGGACCAACAGGAACTCGCGCGCTTCACGATTTTCTAAACGAGTCGGGCTACAAAGTTATTCGCTGGCGAGAAACTCCTGAGCGGTTGTTTAGTGATGCCGGTTCTTTAATCCACACGTTTGTAGTGATCGGTGAGACGAAGATTCTGTTCACCGAGGAAGAAGCAGCCGCGCTGCAAAATTGGGTGGCTGGTGGAAAACGGCTCGTGATCATCGATCGCACGATCGACCCGCGGCTCGTGCCGGAGTCGGGTGGCTGGAAGGTGACCTCGGAACCTTCAGCTTTGCCGGCAATCGATACCGACCCGGCAGACGTGAAGCAGATGACTGAGAACGTAACGGCGTTTCGACCAGTGCAGCCGACACAGTTGACGACCAACATTTCAACCGTGATGCCGTCGCGGTTTGCTTCGCGCATCATGATTCAGCGACCAAAAAAGAATGAAGACGATTTCAATCTCGAGGAGTTCGTTGAAGTCGTGCCGCCGCAGCCTTATGCCGCCACGACCTCTCAAGCTCCGGTGGTCCATATTTCGGATCACAACGGCCCAATACTGGTGGATTATACTTACGGGCTGGGCCGCATCGTCGTACTGAGCGATCCTTACCTCGTCTCCAACGGTGGCATTCGTCTAAACGATAATCTTCAACTAGCACTCAACACGCTCGTGGGCGTTGGTGGGTTAATAGCTTTTGACGAATACCATCAGGGCAAGGGCGTCACTCAAAACGCAATTGCGAGTTACTTTGCAGGTACTCCGGTGCTCGGATTTGCCGCACAGGCAACTCTACTGATACTGCTGATCGTTTGGACCAACGGGCGACGGTTTGGGCGTCCTTTGCCGCTGCCCCACGTCGATCGTCGTTCGAGCCTGGAGTTTGTGGCTTCAATGGCCGAGCTACAGGAACGTTCGCGCGCGTTTGATCTGGCGATTGAAAACATCTACACGCGCACGCGTCGCGTTCTCGCGCGATATGCGGGAATGGATTACAACAGTTCCCGGTCGGAGGTCGCCGCGCGCGTCGCCTCACGCTCAAATCTCGATGGACACAAGTTGGAAACTTTAATGCGCCAGTGTGAAGAAGCAATCAACGGCGCACCTGTAACGTGGCGGCAGTCGATCGATCTCGTGAGACGGCTGCGCGAGGTCGAGCGAGATCT
>DASUPZ010000140.1:0-6808 GCA_036280855.1 Pyrinomonadaceae bacterium
AGGTCAGCTTTGTATCCCAGAAGTTATACCAGACGGGTCGTCCGACGACTTGATCTCGTGCATTGAGCTTTCGCGCGGTGTTCGAGTGAACCTGGTTTAAATAATCGTTGAGACTTTTCGAATCGGTGCTGCCACGGGCGATTAGGTGGTAGTGATTAGTAAATACGGCCCAAGCTTCCAACTGCCAGTCGTACTCCCTGGCAAGCCGCAATATCTCACCTTCGAGCAAGGTCAATCTTTCAGGTGTTGAAAATAGTTTCCGCTTATGGAGTGTGGCTCCGGTGATCATGTAAACGCCGTCCGAGCCGAGTCGATGAACCGGTGCGTGAGGCCAGTCTTTTTCGAGGTACATGAGGATACTCCGGTTTGTGAGGATTGCCCGATTGCTGAACGTTTTTTAAAGCTGCTTTGATCTGTTGTCAAGTGAGGCGGGACCAAAGCGCCGACAAGTCGGCGCACTCCAGGGAGGCGCGTGCATCTAAGTGGCGTGGAGGGGCTTTGAGCGGCGCTAGCCCACGGTTTTGTTATAATGGCGCGCGAGTTTGAGACAGTCGGATTTACCCGACAAGGAGTTTAAAAGAATGAGTTGGAACCAATCTTCTTCGTATATGCCGGCGGATGTTCGCGATGTACGCGTCACCGCCTTTTTAAGCAAGGTTTATGGATGGATGTTTCTCGGCCTGCTGATTACCGCAGGGACGGCAGTCGTCGTGGCATCCTCCCAAACGCTAATTGAAACGTTCATACTGAATCGCATTTTCTTCTGGGGCCTCGTGCTCGGACAACTCGGGCTAGTTTTGTACCTGTCAGCGCGGGTCGACAAGATAGCGCCCGCTACAGCAGCGGGGCTCTTCATGTTGTACTCCGCGTTGACCGGTATCACGACGTCAGTGATCCTGCTGGTCTACACAGGCGCTTCGATCGCCTCAACCTTCATCATAACGGCGGCAATGTTCGGCGCGCTGGCTTTGTTCGGCACGTTCACCAAGCGAAGTCTTGCCGGCGTGGGGCAGTTTATGATGATGGGACTGATCGGGTTGATCATCGCCTCGATTGTAGGGATCTTCTGGCAGAACAGCGCATTGCAGTTTGTGATCTCGGTAGTCGGCGTGCTGGTGTTTACCGGTCTGACTGCGTGGGATGCACAACGCCTGAAAGAGATGGCGGTGGCACTGCCTGACGGGCGCGTGGGATCTTACGCGGTTGTCGGCGCGTTGTCGCTCTACCTCGACTTCATCAACCTGTTCTTCTTCCTGCTCCGGTTTATGGGCGGCCGAAGAGACTAGGCCGCAGATTGCACGGAATAAAAATCCACGGATTACACGGATCGAATCCGTGTAATCCGTGGATTTGTCTTAATCAGCTTTTCGGCGTGAAGCCTCGCTTCTTCATCAGCGCATCGATCTTCGGATCACGTCCGCGAAACGCGCGGTAAGCGTCAGCCGGATCCATCGTGTTGCCAATCGAAAAGACGTGCTTGCGCAGCCGTTCCGCGACTGCTTTATCGTACGCCCCTTTGCCTTCTACAAACGCGCCGAACGCATCGGCCGTGATCACGTCTGACCAGAGATAGCTGTAGTAACCCGCCGAATACGAATCGCTCGAGAAGACGTGCAGGAAGTGCGGCGTGCGATGTCGCATCACGATTTCCTTCGGCATGCCGAGTTGTGTGAGGGTCTCGCGTTCGAATGCGTCGGGATCGATCTTACGATCGCCGGCGAGGTGCAGCTTCATATCGACGAGGGCGGCCGAAAGGTATTCGACAGTTGCGAAGCCCTGATTGAACGTTGCCGAACGCGTGATCTTGTCGACGAGGGCTTGCGGAATCGGCTTACCGGTTTCGTAGTGAAGCGCGAATTTCTGCAGCACTTCGGGCGTGGGGAGCCAGTGCTCGAGCAGTTGCGACGGAAACTCGACGTAGTCTCGCGGCACTGCGGTTCCTGCCACCGAAGGATAGGTGACGTTTGAGCTCAAGCCGTGCAAAGCATGACCAAACTCATGGAACATCGTCGTCGCATCGTCCCACGAGATCAGCACCGGTTCACCCGGTTTGCCTTTCACGAAGTTTGAATTGTTCGAGACGATCGTGGTGATCTCGCCGTTGATGCGTTCCTGGGTGCGATACGCGTTCATCCACGCGCCCGAACGTTTTCCGGCCCGCGCGTACGGATCGAAATACCAGAGACCGATGTGCTTTTTGGAAGTCTTGTCAGTGACTTCCCAGACGCGGATGTCCGGATGTGCGACGGGAACGTTCGTTACCGGCGTGAAGTTGAAATTGAAGAGCTCACCCGCAACCCAGAAGATGCCTTCGCGCAACTTTTCGAGCTGCAGATATGGCTTCACTTCATTCTGGTCGAGATCGAATTTCGCCTTGCGGACCTTCTCCATGTAATAACGATAGTCCCACGGTTCGATCTTGATCTTCGCGCCTTCCTTGTCGGCGAGTGCCTGCATGTCGGCAACTTCTTCGTGCACGCGCGCGACCGCGGGTTTCCAAACTGCTTCCATCAACTCCATGGCGCGTTCGGGTGTCTTGGCCATCGAGTTTTCCAGACGCCAGTGGGCGTGCGTCGCATAGCCGAGAAGTTTTGCGCGCTCGGCGCGGAGTTGCAGGATCTCGGTGATGATCGCGTTGTTGTCGTGGGCGCCGCCGTTGTCGCCTCGATTGATAAACATGCGCCACGCCTTTTCGCGCAAGTCACGGCGTTCGGAGTAAGTCAGAAACGGATCGATCGAAGAGCGCGTGTTCATGATCACCCACGTGCCGGGTTGTTTCTTCGTTTCGGCAGCGGCTGCGGCGGCATCGCGCAGTGATTGCGGCAGTCCCGCCAGTTCCTCTTCGCTCTTCAGGACCATGAACTGATCGGTCTCTTCGGCGAGTACGTTCTGACTAAACTTCGTGAAGAGCCCGGCGAGTTGTTGATTGATTTGCGACAGCCGTTTTTTCGCGTCTGCGTTCAGCCGCGCACCGGCGCGAACAAAGTTTGTGTAGTAAAGCCAGGTAACGCGTTGTTGCTCGGGATTCAGCTTTGCTTTCGCGGGCGAGTTGTAAACCGCCTCGATGCGTTTGAAGAGGGCTTCGTTTTGCGTGATCTGATCATAGAAAGCGGCCAGCCGTGGCGCCATTTCTCGTTGCACTGCCTGGTAATCAGGTGTGCTCATCGTAGCTCCCCAAACCCCATACAACGTGCCTACGCGGTTCAATGTGCGGCCGGCGCGTTCGAGTGCTCCGATGGTGTTTTCGAAATCGGGCGCCGCGGTGTTTTTGGCGATGCTGTCGATTTCGGCAAGCTGTTCGGCCATAGCGGCTTCGAGCGCCGGTTTGAACAGCGGTATCTGGACACGGTCGAATGGCGGCACGCCGCCGTACGGACCTTCCCACTTGGCAAGCAACGGGTTTTCGTTAGTATTCAGGTTCATTGCGTTAGCAATCATCGCGGTAGCAAGAAGCAGCACAGAGGTGCGGAGAATCAAAGCGCGCATGTTTGTAAATCCAATCTGTTTAAGTTTTCAGCGACGGTGAGCAACCGCCGGGAGAGTTTCGCAGTGACGTAGTATAGCCGTAAAGAATGGTAAAGGGTTAATACGGGCAGTGGCGGCAACCGCTGCCGCAGCAGTAGCCACGGCGCTGAAGGTAGCTGGCGGTGAAGACCATGAAGCCGTTTTCGATGTAGTAATCTTTTTGTTCAGTCAGGGAACCTTTGAGTTGAGGAACGTCGATTTGTTGAAAACTGTTTGAGTGAGTGGTTTCGAAGAGCTCGGGATGAATTAGTTGAGCCAGCAGCTCTGCGCCTTCGACGACGCGAGGGCCGGGCCGCGCGAAGAACGAATTCGCGTCGACTGCGTAGACACGATTGTTACGCACTGCCGGCAGATCGAAAAAAGGCGACGTGGTCTGGCGACCGAAGACACTCCACACCTGCTTCATCGTCTGTTGCAGGTTGAAACCACACGGCATGATTACGAGGACTTCGGGCGCCCATGCTGTGATCTCATCCCACGTGACTCGCACAGACTCACCGCGCTCACGTCCCAGCTCATCGACGCCGCCGGCGATCTTCACCAGTTCTGGTACCCAGTGCCCGCTGGCAAAAACCGGATCGAGCCATTCCATGCAGAATACACGCGGTCTCGTCGATGCCTTCGATACACGATCTTTTAGACGTTTGAGACGCAGGTCGCAGGCATTTACAAGCGCTTCGGCTTCTTCGGCTCGATTGGTTGCGGCGCCGAGTTCGCGGACGTTGTCGAAGATCTCGCTGAGTGATTGTGGCGTGAGCCAGAGTATTTGCGGCGCTTTGGGAAGCGCTTTGAGCACCTGGGAGACTTCGTTTCCCGAAGGCGCACAGACCTGGCAAAGGTTCTGCGTCATGATTACGTCGGGAGCCAGTTCGCGCAGGAGTTGCTCGTCGATCTGGTAAAGGCTTTTGCCTTCACGCATTCGCTCTGCGACTGCTCGGTCGATCTCGCCTTGAGACATCGTTTCAATCGGCAAGACGTTACGCACGACTACGGGTTTGGTTTTGATCTCAGGCGGGTAGTCGCACTCGTGCGTGATGCCGACGATCGAGTCAGCAAGACCAAGAGCGCAGGCGATCTCCGTGGCTGACGGGAGAAAGGAGACTATACGGGGCATGAGCCCAGTGTATCACTGGTGACAGGATTGTCAGGATTTACAAGATTAACAAGATAAAGCCGCTAAGGTTCGCCGTCGCCCTTCTTTCCCTTCTTCTTTGCGGGGGCCTCGACCTCACGCGGTCGAGTGGTAACAGGAGGCGGAGGTTCAACTTTTGGTGTTGCAGGCTCCGTCTTAGGTTGCGGCCTTATCTCTTCTTCAGTCTTGGGTGGCGGCGGCATCGTCTCCTGTTCTAACTTCGGTTGAGTCGTCGCCGCGGGCAGATCTTCCTCGTCTTCCGACTCTTCCGATGCTGCCATCAGCTCCGCACGTTCAGCGGCCAGCTCTCGCTGTCGCTGCCGGAACAGCTCGCGCATGTCTTCCGGCATCTCAGGAGCCTTCGGAAATTCTTCCTTGGGCTTGTCCTCGAGATACGTCTTCATGAAGTCGATGAAAATCGGCAACGCGCCTTTGCCCCCAGTCATGTCCTTCCCGAGCGATTTCTTTTTGCCGGGATAGCCCATCCATACGCCTGTGACGTAAGTTGGCGTGTAACCGATAAACCAGACGTCAGTGTGATCGTTTACCGTGCCGGTTTTACCTGCGACCTGGACTCCGAGTGAGTTTGCGGCAGTGGCTGTTCCCCCTGTCACGACGCCGCGCATCATCGACACCATCGTCAACGCGACGTATTCGTTCATCACCTTGTAAGTGGTTCTTTGCCATTCTTCGAGGGCCGCCCCGTCGCGATCGAGAACTTTGCGGATCAGGTGCGGATCAACACGGATTCCTTTGTTTGGAAAAGCGGAATAAGCGGAGACCATCTGATCGAGCGGCACTTCCGTCGCGCCGAGCGCGGAAGGAAGATACGGCGACATCGGAACCTTGACGCCGAAGCGACGCACCATCTGCGCGCCTGTTTGAATGCCGACGGTTTGCAGCAGGTGCACCGCCGGAATATTCATCGACTTCGCAAGCGCGGTCTTCATCGGCATGTCGCCGGACCCGAGCGAGCCGTCGTAATTGTGTGGTTGCCAGTCGCCGATGCGGATGGGTGCGCCGCTCACGGGAGTTTCCGGCGTCATGCCCCACTCGACGGCTGCGGTGTAGATGAACGGCTTGAATGCGGAACCGGTCTGTCGGTACGCCTGCGTCGCGTTGTTGAATTTGTTGGTGTAGAAATCGTAACCGCCGACCATCGTGACGATCTCACCGGTCTTTGCGTTGAGCGTCATCATCGCGCCCTGCACAGCCGGAACCTGCGATAGTTCAACTGTCAAACGCCGGTTCTTCTCGTCGACTTCCTTGACTTCAAACTCCGCGAGATGTCCGTTCTTGAATTCGTCTTTCGGTTGCCGTTTTCCCCAACCCATATCGGCCGCGGTGAGGGTTGCCGTGAAATTGCCGAAGCGAACTGACGCTTCGTTACGACCGCGATCGACTTTCATGATCAGGCCCATCAAATGCCGGCCGGGTTCATACTCATTGCCGTACCAATCGGGATGTTTGTAGTTAGTGAGTTCCTGTTGTGTCGCGGGACCCGCGCCGTTGCTGACGGTCGTGGGAATCATCGTGTAGTTCGAGCGCCAGCCGCTATGGGTGCGATCGTAGTTTCTCAAACCGGCGCGTACGACTTCATAGGCGCGTTTCTGCGCTTCGACATTGATCGTCGTGTAAACGGAAAGACCACCCTGGGCGACGCGGGTAGTGTATTTGTCTTCGAGTTCCTGGCGAATGTATTCAACCGGGTAATCGAACGGCGACGACTTACGTTGGCCCTGGTAGTAAGCCGTGTCTGCAAGTTGAATCGGTTTCCCTTTCGCGGCGTCGGCTTCAGCCTGGCTGACGAAGCCGTTCTTTGCCATCAGGTCGAGCACCAGGTCGCGACGTTCTTTCGCTTTCGCGGGATTCGACGTCGGCGAGTAATCACTCGGCGCTTTGGGAATTCCTGCGAGTAGTGCTGCTTCACCGAGCGTCAGATCTTTAACGTTCTTGCCGAAGTAAGTCTGCGCGCCGGCTTCCATGCCGTAAGCGTTCGCACCAAGAAACATGTGGTTGGTGTACAACTCCATGATCTGGTTCTTGGTGTAGTAGCGTTCGATCTGGAGTGCGAGAATCCACTCGTTGACCTTGCGCGTGTAGGTTTGTTCCTTCGAAAGAAAAAGGTTCTTGGTAAGTTGTTGCGTTAAA
>DASUPZ010000141.1:0-14695 GCA_036280855.1 Pyrinomonadaceae bacterium
AAGACGATCGACCAGCTCATGTATGCAATGGTCCGCGATTGATATAGGTCCTATATGACCTATATTTACGGCGAAATATTCGTGCCGATGAAGGAGGAACGATGAAATCAATTGCTGCCGGACTAATTGTTCTATGCAGCGCGTTAATGGTGAGCGCACAGCAACCAACTCCGGGCAACCTAATCGAACAGCGCATGCCTCTGACAGAGGCTGCGGTCGCGTTCGACGCGGATGGAGCGCCGGCGCTCGAAGCGACGCTGCGAACCACCGCTCTCAACGGTGCACCTGACGCGCCGATCACGAACATTCGCATGATTATCCGGAACAGGAGCAGGATCGCTTACGCGTTTGTTTCCGGTTCCGTTACTTTCTACGATGCGGCCGGGATTCGTTGTGGCGAGGGCGTGTTCAAAGCGGACGTGTTAGCGGCTGATGAGTCGTTTGAAGCAGACAGCCCGGGCTTGCGGATTCGCTGTGAGGCTGTGAGCTGGCGGATCGTGGCGACGAACCTGCTGCCACGGAGATCACCATAGGACTGATAGGACCGATAAGTCCTATAGGACCTATTTCATAGGACGTATAGGTCATATAAGCCCTATAGGACCTATTAAAAGCGCATGCTTTCAACCCTGATCGAGCTTCAACGTCTCAAGCGCCTGGACCGCACGGGGTGGACCTTGCGTGGTCTGCCAAACGGCACGGAATCCGTTGCGGCCCACTCGTTTGGCGTCAGTGCGACCGCGATGATGCTCGCAGACAAGCTCGTCGCTCGCGGTATTCCGGTCGACGTTGAAAAAGTGCTCCGAATCGCATTGCTTCACGACTGGGCCGAAACACGCGTTGGAGACATGCCGCGGACCGCCACTCTTTACTTCGGCTCGGAAGCCAGAAAACAGGCCGAGATGGCTGCGTTTAAAGATGTCGTAGACGAAGTTGACCGGGACCACGGACTTTACGCGCGTCTCTACAACGATTACGAACATCGAACGAGCCTCGAAGCCCGGCTCGTGAAGGCGGCGGACGTGCTTGATTTACTGGTCCAGGTGCTCGCACTCGAACGAGCGGGCGCGCGTGGGCTCGACGAGTTCTGGCAAGTTGCCGAACAACCTGATTTCAACCTGGAGGGAGAAGCGGAACAGATCGTGCACGAACTTCTTCGGTCGATCCTGAAGGCGCGCGCTGAATTGCATAATAATGTTTGAGTTATTCTCGGAATTTATCCCGGCGTTGACGTGGCGCAACGTCCTTTTGGGAACACTGATTTTCGTCGGCTCATTTCTCCTCAACCTCGCGATTGTCTCGATAATCCTGGTTAAGCTGCCCGCCGATCATTTCAGTAAAGACAAGGACAAAAAGTTCGCCGCCGGCTCGCATCCGATGCTCCGCGTGCTGCTGATCATCGGCAAAAATATCCTCGGCGTGCTGCTGGTCGGGCTCGGGGTGGTGCTGTCGTTGCCGGGTGTTCCCGGGCAGGGGCTGCTCACGATCCTGCTGGGGATCATGTTGCTCGATTTTCCCGGGCGCGATCGTCTGGAACAGAAATTGTTGAGCAGGCCGACTATCGTGAACACGATCAACCGTTTGCGAGAACGATTTGGAAAGCCGCCACTCAAACTTGATTTCACAAAAGCGCAAAGTTGAGGCGGGGTCGATTCTGTTTTCTTTAACGTTTGACGTATGATTGGCGCGAACGGCTGATGCTCAAATATTCCGACGCCTACAGAACAGTGCCCCCTCGTTTGTTGCTGACACTTCTGGTCGTGTCGGTGCTGTTCTTGAGTTCTGGCTGCGGTCTGTTCGGCACCAAGAGAAAAGTTACTGTTCCGCAACTGCTGACTCCTTTATCAGAAGCCGGCCGGGACCGACTTTTCCAGGAGGTCAACCGGCTCTCGACAGTTAAATCAATTCACGGAAAAGTCGACATTCAGTTTGAAGACACGTCGTTTGCTTCAACGGGTGTCGCAGATCGTTATCGACTCGTCGACGGAACGCTGACGCTCCAGCGGCCCGCTAAGATCTTTCTGCAAATCCAATTTATTCTGGTTGATATCGCGCAAATGGCGTCGGACGGCGAGCAGTTCAGAGTCGCGGTGTTGCAGGGTGATGATAAGTACAAGCGGTTCGTGAAGGGGACGAATAGCGCCGTTTATCCGAAGCTGGAGACGGAGCCGATGCCAAACGGAACGGCTAAAGAAAAGACCGAGAAAGTGACGGTCAGCGCGCTTTCAAACCTGCGCCCGCAACATCTGACGGACGCATTCATGATTCGCCCCGTAGAGACGAATGGGTCGCTGATGTACGCGCAAAGCGAATTCTTTCAGGAGGAAGCGGACACGCGTCCCCGGGCAAAGAAGGATTCGCGGATCATGCGAAGTTACTATTTCCTCGATGAGTTTTCGCAGCCGAGTCCGGGTGAGGCGAAACTGACACGTCGCTTCTGGTTCGATCGCGTTGGCGGAATTCGGCTTGCACGCGTGCAGAGTTACGATGAGCGCGGTTCGCTGATCACGGATGTTGCTTACTTCAACGAGCGAACGCTCGGAAGCGGCGCGACTGCGTCGCTGCCAAGCCGTGTTGAAATAACGCGACCGCGAGATCAATATAAGCTGAGTATTACTTATCAAGACTCGAGCTCGGTTGAGTTGAACAGAGAATACGGGCCAAAGGCGTTTGTTTTGGAAAACAAATGGAAGCTGCCGGAGGTCGATCTCGACGCCCAGAACAAGAAAGTTACCGCTAACCAGTAATACCGTTTAAGACCGCGGAGGTAGCGCGGTCCAATCACAGTTATCAATGAGGACGATCTTAAAAGCTGAAGATCTTGTGAAGGTTTATCGCATCGGTAAGGTCGATGTGCCGGCGTTGCGTGGAGTTTCACTGGAAGTTCAGGAAGGCGAGTTTCTGGCGATCATGGGCCCGTCCGGCTGCGGCAAGTCGACGATGCTCCACTTGCTCGGCGGATTGCTGACCCCGACTTCCGGCAGAATCGTGATCGACGGCGAAGACATTACAGCCGCTTCAGATGCAAAACGCACCGCCATCCGTCGTAAAAAGATCGGGTTTGTGTTCCAGCGATTCAATCTTTTTCCGACACTAACCGCTGAAGGAAATCTCCGACTAGCGGAGCGAATTCATGGCAACGGCGGTGGCGATGCACAACTCCGGCGCGACGTGCTGCGGCTGCTCGGCCTGGAAGATAAGCTTCATCACAAACCGCTGGAACTGTCGGGTGGTGAGCAGCAGCGAGTGGCGCTTGCGCGTGCAGTAGTGACGCGTCCGGCAATCGTTTTGGCGGACGAACCAACGGGAAATCTCGACTCGGAAAACTCAGCCCTCGTCCTTAACATGTTTCAGGAGTTGAATTACAGGTTTAATCAAACGATCATCATGATCACCCACAACCCTGAAGCCGCAGCAATGTGCAAGCGTATCGTGCAGATGCGCGACGGGCATATCGTCGAACAATCCCCCACGGTAACGTTGTAATTAGTTCAGAGTTCAAGCTTTAGCTTGCCCCAAAGCAGCAGCCTAAAGGCTGAACTCTGAACTAAAACACAAGATTCTCGTTTACAGGACGACTGGGCGGAGGCTAGAATCTATTCACCTGCCAGCCACGCTGTCGCGTGGCTGTTTACTTGCAAGCATTGAGAACGTGCGAGGTCTGTTCACCACACTTAAGAAGATCTTTTTCTGGAATTACCCGAGAAACACGTGGCAATGGGATCTACTGTGTGTGGTCTGCTTAATCTTCATCTTTTTGACACCAAAAAGCTGGTTTGCAAGTGGCGAACGGGGTCAACAAAACGTGCATCAAAGCCCCGTCGCAGCCACCCTGGTTTTGAGACCTGAAGTCATTGCAAACGAAGGAGATAAGGCTCAGATCGAGCGGCAGGTTAAGGCATTGACCGGACGAGAGAAATTCGAGGTGCTGGCGGTTCGCAGGATCCTCGACACGGATGGCCGGACACGCAGTTTCGAGGTTGACATACGTTAGTCATTCCCTATAATCGGGTGTTTTTGTAACCCACGCGGAAGGGAGAATTAGTTAAGGAGCATTTATGAAGAAATTGATTTCTTCGGGGCTGGTGGTAGCTTTCATATTATCTGTCGTCATAGTTTACCCAACCACGGCGAATGGTCAGGGAGCTGGCCTGGTGAGTTCTGTTCTGAACCGGATGGAGAAGAATCGTCAGAGCTTGAAGACTTTGAAGGCCGGTATCAGCGTCGTTAAATACAATTCCCAGCTTGGTGTTGAAGACAAATTCAACGGTGTCGTTATTTACATGCCCGGCGCAGGCAGGCAGGCGTCAGTCAGGATCGACTGGAGCAGCCCGCGTCGCGAAGTGCTTGCGGTTTCAAACAACAAGTACACGATCTTTCGTCCCGCTTTGAACGTTGCTTACACTGGCGACTCACGGAAGATGAAAGACAATAAAGCCGGTGGCCTTATGGAAATGATGAACATGTCGCGCGGACAGCTCGAAGCGCGCTTTCATCCGGTGAAGGACGTGCGCGAGGAGACTTTGTGGGGCGGCGTGAGCACGATCCACCTTACACTCGTTCCCAAGGGCAATGCTGGTTACAAGTATGCTGAAGTTTGGATCGACAACGCCGGCATGCCGGTTCAGACCAAGATCGTCGAGAAGAACGACGACTCGACGACAATGCGTCTGACTTCGTTGGAGAAAAACCAGAAGATCAGCTCGAGCGACTTCGAAGTGAAGCTCGACTCGAATGTGAAGATCGTCAAGAGCTAACACGCTCCGACAATACAAAAGCCTGAAGGGCTCTGTCGAAACAGAGCCCTTCTTTTTTGGCCGCGGATAACACGGATTGAAATCCGGATTTTCTATCCGTGTCATCCGTGGCTAAGTTTTTGCTTTATTGTGGCAAGGCGTGTGCATCTGTGTAGCACAGTTGCGTTGGACCGCCTTCGTCGCATATTCTTCGCGTCATTGAATGAGGAAGACTAAGTTCCTAAAACTGAAGCTGCGCGAGGCTAGCTTTATCAGTCGCGCGTTATTGTCGAGTCGCCATCCCGTTCTGGCCCATCTCATCCCGATGCGCCGCTGCAATTTGGCCTGCGGATACTGCAACGAGTACGACCATACGTCCAAACCCATCGCACTCGACATGGTCAAAAGCCGTCTTAACAAACTGGCAGATTTAGGAACTTCGATCGTCACGATTTCCGGCGGCGAGCCGATGATGCATCCCGAACTGGACCAGATCATTCACCACATTCGCGTGCGCGGAATGATCGCGGGCCTGATCTCAAACGGTTATTACTTCACGCCTGATCGCATCAAGCGGCTCAACAACGCGGGTCTCGAGTATCTACAGATCAGCATCGACAATGTTGCGCCCGACGAAGTGTCGCGCAAGAGCCTGCGCGTGCTCGATAAGAAGCTGCGCTATCTTTCGGAGTACGCGGACTTTCACGTCAACATCAATTCCGTGATTGGCGGCGGGATCAAGAATCCGGAGGATGCGTTAACGGTGGCCCAACGCGCGGTCGAGCTTGGTTTCTCCACTACCGTCGGCGTGATTCACGACATCGACGGAACTCTCAAGCCGCTCTCGGAACGAGAAAAAGACATCTTCCAGCAGGTCAAGAAACTTGGAAACAAGGACCACGCGCGCCTGAACTGGTTTCAGGACAGCATCGCGGAAGGTAAGCCTTACCAGTGGCGTTGTCGCGCAGGTGCTCGCTATCTCTACATTTGCGAGGAAGGTCTCGTTCACTGGTGCTCGCAGCAAAGAGGGTATCCGGGAATTCCCCTCGAGCAGTACACGATGGAAGACTTTGATCGAGAGTACAAGACGGAAAAATGGTGTGCACCTACCTGCACGTTACAGTGTGTGCATCAGGTTGGCATTCTCGATAACTGGCGTGACCCACAGAAAACTCCTGCCCAAATGGCCCAGGAACAAAAAGGGGGCAAAGGCGTCGGCGAGATGATCGGCGCTGATTGATCCGCGTTCTTCCGCGTGAATCCGCGGCTCACTTTGTTCTCGGCCCAAGCTCTCCACCAACAGTAAAGATCGTTACCGAACTCGACAGTCCCAGTCCCGACAATCGTCCGGCCATCACCACGATCGTTTCGCCTCTCTGAACCGCACCTGCGTCCAGCAGACGTTGTTCGCCTATCTTCAACATCTCTTCAGTCGATTGCGCTTTGACGACGAGCAAAGGTTCGACTGCCCAGATTAACGAGAGCTCTGAAATAACTTCGGGCAGGTGCGTAAGTGCGATGATGCGCTGCTCGTGACGAAGCGATGATAGCCTGCGCGCCATCCGTCCCGAGGCCGTGAACACAGCCGTCACCGTCGTGCCCATCTCACTCGACGCAAAAGCAGCGGCTTCGGCTAGCGCACGGCTGACGCGACCTGACTGCCTTCCGGACCAGGTTACGGCCCTGTCAGCTGGTTGGTCTATTCCTTCGGCGGATTCGATAATCCGGCACATCGTGGCAACTGCCTCTACCGGATACCCGCCGGTAGCGGTTTCATTCGAAAGCATTACGCAGTCAGTGCCGTCCCACACGGCATTCGCCACGTCCGAAGCCTCAGCACGCGTCGGGCGCGGACTCGAGACCATCGATTGCAACATCTGCGTCGCCGTGATCACCATCTTTCCGGCCTTGATCGAACGCTCGATAATTCGTTTTTGATAGACCGGCACCAGTTCGACGCTCGTTTCCACGCCGAGATCTCCACGAGCCACCATGATCCCGTCAGCCGCGGTGATGATTTCGTCAAGGTTATGGATCGCTTCGGCCTTTTCAATCTTCGCGATCAGGGGCGCGCGTCCGCCTTCCTCCTTGATCATCTTCTTTGCGCGTTCGCAATCGCTGGCGCGACGCACGAAAGAAAGGGCGATGTAATCTGCATCCTGCTCGACGGCCCACTTCAGATCGACGATATCTTTCTCGGTAAGCGAGTCGATTGGGAGCTCGACGCCGGGCAAGTTGATGCCTTTACGTTCACCGAGCTGGCCGCCGTCAATCACTCGGCAAATCACATCGGTGTCGGTTGTGCTCTCCACGATTAGCGACAGTGCGCCATCGTCGAGCAGCATGCGCGTGCCTTGTTTTGCGACGCGTGGAAGGTCCTGGTAGTTGGTAGAAACTTGATGTTCATCACCGGGCACGGAGCGCGTGGTTATGATGAACTGGGCTCCTGCTTTTAGTTGAACTGGTTGATCGTCTTTCAGCTCGCCGGTACGGATCTTCGGGCCTGAAAGATCAACGAGCACGGCAATCGGCTTGTCTAACATCTTCGCCGCTGCACGCGCGCGCTGGATGTCCACGGTTTTTTCCGCCTGCGTGCCGTGCGACATGTTGATGCGCACGCCGTTGGCGCCGGCGGAGATCAGTTTCTGGATGATTTCCGGTTCGCGAGAAGCTGGACCGAGAGTGATTAGAATTTTTGCTTTTCTCAAGATTGACCCTTGTTCTGAAACACGATTAAGGCGCTGCAGACTTCAATGCGCTTTCAACCGCAGCGTCAAGACGCGGACCCGATGCTTTTCCAAAACCAACAAGACGATCGACGAGTTGGCCCTGGCGATCGAACACGAAAGTTTGCGGAATCGCATCGATGTCGGAGAGCAGCAGGCCCACGAGATCGTCATCCGGTTTTCCGAGCGCGTACTGAATCCCAAACTCTTTTGCGAAGCCCGGGACTTCTGCTTCGTCCTCTGGTCCACCTACGTTCAGTCCGACAATTCGCAGTCCCTGCTGTTCGTACTTCTTGTGCAGTCCCATCAAATGCGGAATGCTGTCGCGACACGGCATACACCACGTCGCATAAAAATCCAGGACCAGCACCTGGCCTTTGTACTCGGAGAAAATCGCGCGCTTTCCGTCAGACAACTCCCATCCCATGTCGATGATGGAATTGCCTTTCAGGGGCGGCATGGGATAACTGGTGCCTGAGGGTGGACCAGAGATTACGGGCGTCTCGTTGGGGTCTTTGATGTCGTTGGCGTTGCAGGCGGAGAACAAACAACAGCACAAGCCGAGCAGTAAGATTGCCAATTTCCGATTGCCGAGTGCCAAATTGCTTGTTCTCTGTTCTTTCGCTGACCTCTTAAAAAAATCGGAAATTGGCAAATGGAAATCGGCAATCCTATTCATCAGACTCATCGACTACAGCACCTTCGTTATGTTCGCGGGGGAGTGGTTCACCGGGGACTCGATATTCACCTTCAACCCACCGGCCGAGATCGACGAGCTGGCAGCGTTCAGAACAGAAGGGACGAAAGGGGTTATCTTTCCACTCGACCGGCTTACCGCAGGTTGGGCATTTCATGAATCTTGAGCCACTAAAACGGCGCAGACATCAACTAAAGAGATGCCGGTCGTTTGATCAGTATTCGTCGTTTGACGAATGCGATCGTACCTTCGCGGCGCATGGCATTCAAGCGGACGGTGACACTTTCGCGGGTCGAGCCGACGATTGAGGCTATTTCTCGATGGGGAAGTGGGATGTCGATGAGCACGCCTTCGGGTTCAGTGACGCCATATCGCAGGGAAAAGTCGGCCAGAAGGCGGTCGAGGCGTGCTGGAATGGCGTTCAGGGCAAAATCGGCGAGGCGGCGCTCCGCATGATCAAGTCGTTGACCGATCAGGCGGAAAGTGTAATCATGAAGGCGGCCATCCTCAGCCATCCCCCGTTTGAAATCCCCTACTTGTATTCGGAGGAGCCTGGAGTTTTCGTAGGCAATCGCCGAATTCGCTCGTTGCCCCGCAGCAGAGTAGAGAGCTGATTCGCCGAAGAGCGATCCCTCAGGAAGAATGTCGATAACGGCTTCTCGAGCAGATTCAGCCTCGATGCGACAGAGTTTGATGCGGCCATGAACAATGGCATACAGGCAGTCCGCGGGTTCGCCGGCACGGTAAACAAAGCGACGGCGGCGAAAATCAAGGACCACGGAATTGCGAGCCAGGTCGCTAACGAGGGCATCGTCCAGTGTGGTACCGAATTCTAATTGGCGAATCATTTCAGCGCGATCTTCGGGAGTTAAATCCCGAGCGCGCTTTTGTTCCTGCAGGGCATTCATCTCTATGTCATTTCAGGCATCGAGTCAGAGTTTCCAGCTTAAACGTTGGTCACGGCGTGTTGCCCTATATTCAAGTGGTTCGACACGGGGCAGTTTTACGAATGTAAGGAAACCCGCGCGATGTTTTTCCCAGGCTTGTTACTCTCTCGATTGATCTTTTGACGCGATGCTAGGGCGAGTACCGGCTACGAACGTTAACCGAGGCCCGAACTGTAGCATGAAGCTTCTAAGGGCGCAAGAACATTGAGGTCCAACTTTCTCGTTTTATGGAGTCAAAATCCAACATTCTAGTCGTCGACGACAATCCGGATAAACTCAGCCTGATCGAGGCTGCTTTGAATCTGGCGGGCTACAACGTAACCACCGCGACTGACGGCGACGAAGCCCTTGCCGCAATCGAGTCGTACCAACCGGATCTGGTGATAACTGACGTCATGATGCCGCGGATGAACGGCTACGAGTTGGCCCAACGAATACGGGCCAACCCGATCACCAAGTTTATCCCCGTAATCATGCAAACTGCCGCGGGCCGGCGTTCTGAGGATCTCCGCCGGGCCAATGAAGTCGGCGCGCTGGGTTACATAACAGACCCAACCGATTTGGACCTTCTGCTGGCCCGGACCAGGACCCTGCTCGAATTCAAAGCTTATCTCGACGTTTGTGAAGAGGCTGCGTTTACGGACCACCTGACTGGTCTCGCAAACCGGCGCAGGTTCGAGCGACAGTTGGAACGGGAGGTCGGGCGTGTGTTGAGGTTTGGTCATCCGTTCAGCCTGTTGATGATCGATATCGACAGTTTTAAAAACCTGAACGACAGCTTTGGGCACGACGCGGGCGACGAAGCCATCCGGCGTCTGAGTAGAGTGCTGCGTGAAGGTACGCGTGGGATCGATCTCGCGGCAAGAATCGGGGGCGAGGAGTTTGCAGTGCTGCTCGTCGAGACCAACAAGGACGGCGGACTCGAGGTTGCGGAACGCTTGCGGGCGGCCATTAAAGCGCTGGAGATTCCGAAAGCCGGTCACATTACGGCCAGTTTTGGGGTTGCAGAATACCCTACCGACGCGCAAACTGCTACTGAGGTCATGAAAGCGGCAGACGTCGCCATGTACGAAGCTAAAAGAAAGGGGCGCGATCAGGTTGTGGCCATGCGCCCGTTGAAGTCGAACTCGATGGTTGCAGGCGACGTACAAGGCGATGGGAATTTAGGAGTTTTATCGCGAGGATAGTAATGGCTGATTACAAGGAAAAGTTTGAAGAGTGGCAGAGGGCAGCGCGCCGCAAAGCCCGTGAGTTCGATGAGAAATATGCGATCTCGGATCTGGTTGGTGAAAGCGCGCGTGCAGCAGGAGAAGCGGCGAAGCGCGGAGCGGAGACAGTCGCCGGTGGCGCTGAGCGACTGCGTGCTGAAGCTGAACGACTGACGGACGACGACGAGGTCAGTGAAACTGCGCGGCGGGCAGCGAGTGAGACGGTAAAGAACGTGAAGAAAGCCGGGAAGGTCGCCGGCGATGCTGGAAAGCGAGTATTCGACGACGCAAAGACTTACTACGATCGCGCATCGCACATTTACGATACGGGCGCGAAGTTCACGCGCGCGTCAACGGCCGCGACCAATGGATTGTTGAAAGCACGCGACTGGATCAAGGAGAACCCGGGTAAGGCTGCGGTAGTTTCTGTTTCCCTCGTCCTGGGCATCAGGGCCGGATCGGCGTTTCCGGGTTTGGATGCAGTGTTGCTTGGCTCGCATCCCCACTGGTTGACGCACTCGGCGCTTCCGGTTTACGGGCTGCGCAAAGCGAGCGAGAAGTTTGACAACTATTTGAAGAAGCAGGAAGAACTGATTGCGCGCGGTGAACTCGACGAAGCCGCGCAACAGCGAATTGAGTTTGAGCGAAATGTAGCGAAGTACGTTGGGGCACCGCTGCTGGGCGCGTTTAGTTGTGCGGCAGGTGCAGCGATGTGGGCCCAGATCTTCCAGCCCGGCGCGATCACGGGAGCGCCGATCAGTTGGTTACTCGGCGGCAATCCATTTCTCGATGGTGTGTGGTTATTCGCAAACGGCGTAATCTGCTTCCACCAGGGCTACAAATTCTTCATGATCGCCCTGGCGAACCAGGAAGAGGTCGTCCGCGTCGTCCGCGAGATCAAAGGCCTCCTCCCCGCTGCCACTGTTTAGCTGAGAGCGCGCATGGACCATCTGTGATAAAGTCCATGCGTGCCTCACCGACTGATTGACCGAATCCGCCAGAAGATTCTGTTAGGACTCTATGACATGACCATTCATGACGTTGAGGAAATGGCAGAGGATGATCTTGATATTCTTGACATTGAAGAGGCGATCCTGAACGGGCGAATAGTACGAAGGCACAAACAGGATCCCCGAGGTGTTAAATACACGATTGAAGGCTTGGCTTTGCAGGGTCAAAAACTGGTTGGTGTCGTGGGCCGATTTCATGGAACTGATCGATTTTTAATTATCACCGTTTATGACATCAACAGATACCACTAAGAAAGCTCTTTACGGCCATCTCTGCGAACACTGTGAGGGTACAGTTCGTCCCAAGAAGGTCGACCGCGAAGCGTTCAAGCACAAAAAGGGTTTCATCATACTTGAGGGGATTACGGTAGGCGTCTGCGACGCTTGCGGAATGCGTTACTACAGCGCCGAGATACTTCACGCAGTCCACGACATTGCGACCGGCGCAAAACCCTTCGATCGCATCGAAAAAATTCCCGTCTCTCACCTGCCAGAAGGCCCATAACGTCTACTTCATGTCTAAGTGAGTGTGATTGGGAAGGGCCAGAAGCAGAGGATGAAGACGATGAGTGTGACGATCGCGACAAGGATGCGTTTGGTGCCTAAGGGTTCCATGGTGAATGGCGCGGGATGTGGGACCCTCATCATGATTCCTAACAAGACCGCGTAGAGAAAGCCGCTCGGGCTGCCGTGCCACCAGAAACCCAACACTGCTAAAACTGACACCGCAATAAAAGACACGCGACCGATGAGACGGTGAGCTCTCGCACCGAAGAGTGAGAATGTTCCGTGCCCGCCGTCAAGTTGGCCCACCGGCATCAGGTTCAAACTCGTGACCAGCAAACCGATCCACGCCGCCATGTAGTAAGGGTTCGTCGGCGAGTTTGGATCCAGAGGCACGCCCGCCACTCGCGCGATCAAACGAAACAGCAGCGGGTCGTTGAAGTAAATTACGTGTTCCTGAGGGGGCACAGGCGCGCCGACCATCAACACGCCGATCACCGACAGAGGAACGGCAACCACGAACCCCGCAAGTGGACCAGCAAGACCGATGTCAAACAGCGCACGGCGTGACGGAATCGGCGAGCGGATTTTGATAAACGCTCCAAACGTTCCTGCCAGAAAGAGGGGCGGCGCCGGAATGAAATACGGAAGCGTCGCGTCCACTTTGTAATAGCGGCAGGCGAGGTAATGCCCCATTTCATGCGAGAACAGAATCGCCAGTAACGCCGCTGAAAACGTGACTCCCTGGTTCAGCACGTGCGTATCGGCGAGCGCATACTTAATCAGCTCAACAACGGAGTAGAGATAAGCACGCGGAATGTAGAGCAGGTAATCCAGCGGAGTGGCGAGTGGCGGCTCGACAGGCGCGAGTTCCGGGGCTGCCAGCATCGCGCCGGCGAGAATCGTCGTGAGAACGGTCAGGAGAAAAAGCGCGACGTGCAAGCTCCACGCACGGGCAGAAATCTGTTGCAGGTCGACACGTGGCGGCGCCGTTCTAATTGACTCGTCCATAAGGCTGGTATGAAATCGCAAAGGGGTGGCCACCGAGTGCCACCCCCACAAACTTGTCTCAGCTTCCCCTGGTAATCCTAAAAATCCTCGTCCTCGTCGTCGTTTACGTCGTCGTCGACGAGAGTCGCCCCGTCCTCGTGGGCTTGCAGCTCTTTCCCGGGCTTGAAGCGAATAGTCTTGCCTGACGGAATCGCCACCTCCTCGCCCGTGCGAGGGTTTCGCCCCACGCCCCGCTTGCGCGGCTTCACGACAAAGACGCCGAAACCCCGGAGCTCAATTCGCTCGCCCCTGGTCAACGCTTCTTTCATCGATTGGAAAAGAGCTTCGACCGCCTGCTCAGCCTTCATCTTCGGCACGCCGGTCTTGTCAGCAACGCGATTGATGATGTCTAGCTTGATCACGTTTAGGGGCCTCTTTTCTGGTCCGCACGGGGTATGCCGTCATGGGTGCGAATGCAGGCGACGATGATAGAGAGCGTTGGTAAACCCTGTCAAGGAATAGACTTCAGTGGGGAACATCGAAGTTTGACAAGCGCGTGAGTGAAAGCTAACCTCAAATTCGGAGCAGGCTGCTGTTTATGTTTGGAATTCGAAAACGCAGGCCACCGCCGTTTGGTGGCGTTCACATCGACGACGACAAAGACATCCAGGTTCATAAACCCGAGGACGTGTCGCGGAATGACCTCTGGTCGGAAGCACGGTTGCTGCTCCGCGATCTGATTTTCGCACTCATGATCGCGGCGCTCGTGGTGGTTTTCATCGTGCAGCCCGTGAAGGTCGAAGGCACCTCGATGTTGCCGCGTTTGCACGATGGCGAACGCATCTTCGTCAACAAGTTGATCTACTATGACGAGTATCGCTGGGCACCCAAGCTCGATCGCGGTGATATCGTCGTCTTCTGGTTTCCTGACGATCCGTCAAAGAGCTACATCAAGCGTGTGATCGGCCTGCCCGGCGATACGGTTGAAGTGCACGAAGGAGTGGTGCGCGTGAACGGGCGGGATATCGAAGAGACTTACCTCGATCCGCGGCTCAACCTGTCGCACCGGAGCCTGGCTCCGATCTACGTCAGGCCAAATTACTACTTTGTAATGGGCGATAACCGCGATAATTCGAGCGATTCCAGAATCTGGGGGTTGGTGCCGAAGAAATACATCTACGGGAAGGCCCTGTTTCGTTACTGGCCGTTGACGGCCGCGAGCGTAATACATCACGAGAACATTACTACTTTAGGCCCGCCGACGCCCTACACGCCGGATCTCCAGCAGGATTCGCCGACGAGTGATCCGACGCCACAACCGTGAGCATCGAATTCGTATGATTGCCTGGCTGCGTCCTTTGCTCATGATCTTCTATGCCCCGGTCCGCGGCATGCGCGAAATGCGCGACCGCGGTTCACTGGCGCCAGTGGCGTTTCTCGCTTTCCTCAGCCAGGCGGCATACAACTTCGTAACCAGAAAATTCGCCGGCGCCAGCGCGTCCCCGGACTTGTTTCATGCGGCGATGATCGTGGTGCTGATAGCGCTGATCCTCGTTCCGATTCTTACCCTCGTTGCGAACACTTTCGAACGAAGAGGCAGTTTCCGCGTTGTTCTTACTCAGGAGTACGCGACCATTGCGTCCATGATTTTTTACGCATTGATCGCTGCGAACATCATCGGGATCCTAATCGCCGTCGTTTTGCATTACTCGGGATTTCAGGCAGAGATGCTTCAACACCCGGATCGCGTGAGGCTCAATCCGCAGTTAGTGGATCCGGTTATCTTCTCGTATACCCTTTTCCTGATGTTCCAGCGTGCACTGTTGGGCGTCGGCGTAATTCTGGCAGTGAAAGACGCTTTCAGAATTTCGACGCTG
>DASUPZ010000142.1:0-3834 GCA_036280855.1 Pyrinomonadaceae bacterium
TGCAACGCGATCAGGAGGGCGCCAATCGCGAAGACCGTCGTCAGCAAATGTTTGATTCGCAAACGCCGCTGGTCCAACACCCAAAGGATCAACGCCCTGCCGGCAACGACTCCGATAACGCGACGGCTTCCGCTCTGAGCCAGAAACAACACCATCACGATCGACATCGCCGTGCAGATCAACGTGCGCGCGTTGCGTATACCGACGCGCCTGCCGATAACAACAGTGAGCACCGGCAGCAGGTAACCGAAGTATTGCAAGTGGTCGAGAAACGCGTCCCAGCCGCCTAACTGCCCGCGTCCCCACGGCGCGGCCCACCGCTCCTGGCCCAGGTAGTGGACCATCTCGAAGACGTTGAAGTTGCACGGCACGGCGAAGTTCAACATGCCAATGAAGAAACATGCGACTGCCAGCCCGAAGTAGGTGTTAATTGAAAACTCCTGCGAGACCGAACTGATCAATACCTTCGGTATTCGCCACGAACGACGAATTGCGCCGAGCCAGACCATCGCAACGAAGAGCCCGATGGCGAGGAACGCCTGCCGCACCTGATCGGCAGTGATGCCTTCCATCGTATAGACGCCCTGAAGGAGGTCGAGAAAGAGCCAGTAGATCGGTGCGAGCGCGACGAGCGACTCACCGCGAAGCAGGGCTTTTGGATAACGAAACGCCGCGACAACGGGCGCGGTGGCGAGACCTGCGGACATCACGAGTGCCGGGTAGAACAATGCTCCGTCACCTGAGGAGTTGTCGGGGATCAGAAGGATGGCGAGTGCTGTAGCAATGCCGGTACTGAGGATCGCGAGCAGCGTCGAGCGCATCGTGAGGTTCGGCGTGGCGGCGATTCCAAGCGCCGCGCGATTCCAGGTTAACGATTGCATTTATTTAGCGATGAGGCGAGCGCTTCCAAACTGAACCGCGGATCCACGCCGGATTGCGCGGACAGGGCGCTTAGCTTTCTCGGGACTCGCAGAAAATCGATCAGCAAATCCGCGATCATCCGCGGCGAAACATTTTCGAGGATCACGCCGTTCACGCTATCATTCACAACCTCTCCGCAATTACGCGAAGCGATCACCGGAAGCTTCCACGACTGTGCTTCCAACTGCGTCAGTCCAAAACCATCTGACAACGTGGGAAAGATAAAGACGTCGGCTAGTTTGTAATACCAGTCCACGCGTGAGCGCGGCACGACGCCAAACCACCTCACCTGCGGATCGTCTTTCAACTCGGCCGGGATCTCGATTTGACGTGGTCCAACAAACCAGAACTCGATGGCCTCGCGTTCGAGAAGTTTGATCGCGTCGAATAACGGCCCAACACCTTTGCGCAGGTTGATCTGCCCGAGAAAAAGCACACGCAACGGACGCTCGCGCGTAAAGCCATCCGGATAGCGACGTTGAAACGATTGCGATTCCGCGGACGGCTCGTAAGCCAGAGGTATAACGCGGATTTTGTCCGCGGGAACTCCTTCGCTGAGAAGCGCATGTTTAGACCAGGTGGAGTTGACGACGATTTCGTCTGCTAATGAACACTCGGAGCGCCACTGAGACCAGTACGCCGGTGGTGCAGGTTTCCAGTGGTTTTGTCCGGATTTTATGTGAACGTCCGCGACGATTCGTTCTTCCACAGGACCGGGATCGATCTGGCCCAGCACCGTTCGCCATCCACGCTCGCGAGCAAACGCGAAGATCTGTTCGGCGGCATAGCTGTAGGCAAAAACGGTGTGTGTTCCGTTGGCGGCTTGTCGTTTTAACTGCTCGACTGCTTGACGTTGAAACCAATCGTTTCTCTCGATGATCAACTTCCAACCGGTCGCTCGTGTCGCATACGCTTTCAGCTCGAACGTCAAAGCCGCGACGTTCGGCGCCGTGACTTGCGCGCGTGCGAGAGCCGGATGAAATCTCCCGGTGCGAGGGACCCACCGATCGGTAATAAATTCGCCGAGCAGCCCCTTGAGCTGGAGCGCCCGCGGAACCGCGTAGTGCTCACGCGCGCCGAGTTGGCAGGAGATCCACATCATCAACTCCGCGTTTACAAATCCGCGGGGATCCGCGCCCTCCGGAGCGCCAAATAAGATCGCACCGCCGCGCTGCTCAACGGCAAGCGGTAACGCTGATTTGCGCGGATGTGAGACGGGATCATCGCGAACCCCTTCACGATCCCGCGGCGCCTGCCGTGGCGTAACAGCCAGAGAAGACGATTCATGCATTGCCCCACCCCAATCGCCCACAACGAGACCGGATATCGCAAATACGCAAGGAGTGCGAGGTTGGCAATGCTGCCCGCCGTCACGTGCGGATCCGCGTGTCTTTTCAAATCCGTGTTATGAAACACACGCAGCCACGGCGTGCTCAAAATCTTTCCGCCGCGCGAGTGGAGACGAAGGGCAAGGTCCACCTCTTCCATGCCGTACGCCACCGGGAGTGGCACGTAGCCTCCGGCGTCGAGAAACGCACTCCGCCGATAGATGCATGCGCCGCCCGCGAAATCCGCGGTCCACTGCGCGGATCGATCGTCGAGGCCAATCGCTTCGCCCATGTGATAAAGAGCAGCGCAGATCACGGAGGCTTCGGGAAATCGTTCGAAGAGTTTGAGGGCGCGTTCGAAGTAGTCGGAATCGATCGGGTAAGAGTCGTCGTCGAAGCTGGCGACAAAATCGAACCGCGCGGCGTCCATCAACTTGTTCCGCCCGCCGCCTGGACCAACCTGATCGCTGCTGCGCAGCACACGCACATCCGGGAATTCCCTGTTGATCGCCTGTTCGCACGTCACCTGATCTGCGTCTACATGGACCAGTATTTCATCGGGCCTGGGAACGCAGTTTTGAAGCACGCGAAGCGTAGCGAGCGTTTGTTCGATCCGTTCGTAAGCAGTGACGATCGCGGATATACGCGGATTCATTTGGAAAGAAGATAGTCGCGGAGAGTGCCCGCGAGTGTCGCGGCGCCTGCCTCATTTGGATGAAAACTGTCGCGATAGAAAAGATTTTGACGGGTACCATTCGAAGGCAACAACGAGCCCCAATCGAAAAAATCCGCGCCTTCCGCGGCCGCGATCTGTCGCAATCGCGTATTCACTAACTGAAAATGCTCAGGAGAACCCGGGAAGCGCGACTGGTCCACCGGCAGCAATCCGAGCACGATCACGCGAGTGCCGAGCGATCGCAGTCGCTGTATCAGTTGTACCTGGTAAGTCGCAAGGCGCTCCATATCTAATAGCGGCACGCCGGGCCTGCTTTGCAACAGCTTCAGCCGCACTCGCTGTTTCACTTCATCGATCGACGATTGCTTCGCCTTACGCCACCACGTCGCGCTGAAGTAGCAACGCGGATCCATCGCCGCATAACCACGCCACGACTGCGGCACCCACCACGGCCAGTCGCCGTCTATCAACATCGCCGGACGGATGATACTTTCCAGGCTACCTCTGAATATGACGACGAGCTCCGGACGCAGTGCGCCGATCAGCGGCAGCCATCCGAAATCGGAGTTGATCGTCTGTCCTTCACACGCCAGGTTCCAAAGCCACAAATCGGAAGCGTGGCGTTGCGCTTCCATGTTCATCAAGCCCGCGACGTTGAATTCGATGTCGCGATTGAACGATGCAACATCGACGTGGCGTAAACGAAGCTCGTGCACGTTCAAATTGGCACTCGCCGCACGAAGCTGTTTCGCAAGCTCCGCGACGTGGCTGACTCTCTTCGACCCGACGCCTTCCGTGAGACTGTCGCCGAGAAACACCCAGTTGCGAGACACTTCAGACGAATGCACTTTGAAACTTTTGCGAGAGCCGGTCGATATCGAATTCTTCCACGATTGCTTCCCGGGCCTT
>DASUPZ010000143.1:0-10378 GCA_036280855.1 Pyrinomonadaceae bacterium
CGCGCAATGCCTATTGCTCCGGAGGAGCAATATGTTTATAGCTCCAAATTTCCAAAATTCATCCCGCTCCGTAGGAGCGAATGTAAACCGCACAGATCAAACAACATGGCGCTCCGCTGGAGCGCAGGGCGATGGATGTTAAGGGCTATAAACATTGTGCTCCTCCGGAGCACTTCGCGACTTAGCTCTTCGGAGCACTTTGCGACTTAGCCCCTTCCAGCACTTCGCGACTTAGCTCTTCGGAGCACTTCGCGTCTTAACCTCTCAACCAAACCACTTTCGTGAAAAGCGACTAAGAACCATGTCTGAGAATGTTTATTTGAAACCGAATGTTTTGTTCGAGCCATTGTTCAACCAGTGGTATGCGTGGCCTTATCTGATTGCGCCGCACACAGCCGCGATGTTCATCGCAAACCTGCATATGAAGATTATGCAGTCGTTCGTCAATTCTCCCCAGGTACACGTCTCCGCGCTCAAAAATCCCGCCATGCGCGGCGGACCTTTCATCAATTACGACGCCGACAAGGTGAGTGCGATCAAGACACTCGCGGACAAGACCGCGCAGGAACAGCGACACATGTTGCAGTTCGCCGAAGCGGTCAAGAAGCTCGACGACACCTTGACGACTGAGGCTACCGGTTACGCTTTGACGTCTCTATATGAAAAGACGCCGGACCTGCTCAGGGGCTATGTCGAGTTAGTCTATGACGCGAACAATCATCCATCGATTCGCTTTATTGAAGGCCTGCTGTACAAGAGCCCGTTCTATTCTTCTTCGTCTCAGACTGTGGCGTTATCGTTGATCGATAATGACGACCGCCAGTTCATTCTCAGCACTCCACTGCTCGAGGAGAATGATCGGCTTCACTTGAAAGTTGGTTTTGCCGACAGTCGACTCGATGATTTGTTCAGGATGAGAAAGACGCCTCGGCCGTACCAATACGCCTGCGAACTATTCGACATCGACGCCGGGCAGAACGAATTGTTCTCTTCATTCTTTACCAGGACAAATGGGCACAACGTCGTTGCCCCTCCCGATAGCGGCGTGCGTGTACGCTACTTTGGTCATGCTTGTATTCTCATCGAAACCAAAGACTGCAATATTCTGAGCGACCCCGTCATCGGTTACAACTGGGGCCACAACGATACGCGCTATACCTATGACGATCTGCCTGAGCACATCGATTATGTGATCATAACTCACGCACATCAGGACCATTGTATCTTTGAGACGCTCTTACAACTGCGACATAAGATTAGAAACATCATCGTACCGCGCAGTTCGGGCGGTGAAATGATCGATCCTTCGTTGAAACTCGTGCTGCGTAGTGTCGGTTTCCAAAATGTTTCGGAGATCCACGAAATGGAAACTATCAATATCGAAGGTGGAACGATCACCGGCATTCCATTTCTGGGAGAGCACGCAGACCTCAACATCCAGAGCAAGATCGCTTATCTCGTGACGCTCGGTGGAAAGTCGATCATGTGTGCGGCTGACTCCAATAACATCGAGCCCAAGCTCTATGAGCATATCCGCGACATAGTGGGCGAAGTTGATACTGTGTTTCTGGGTATGGAGTGTGATGGAGCTCCGCTAACGTGGCTCTATGGGCCATTGCTCACGAAACCAGTGTCGAGAAAGATGGACCAGTGTAGAAGATTTGACGGGTCTGACTTTGCGAAGGCCCTTAACATCATCGAGCAGCTTAATGCGAAACGAGCTTACGTGTATGCCATGGGCCAGGAGCCATGGCTGACCTTCCTCACGTCCATTCAATACACGAAAGAGTCGCGACCGATCGTCGAATCGGACAAGCTGGTCGACGAATGCCGGCAGCGAGGCATCGAAGCAAAACGACTCTTCGGATGCGAAACAATCTCACTTGACTGAGGCAGTGCCTGCTAGAACATCTACTCAGTAAGTTGACGCCAATCAACATCTGGCCGATCAATCTCCGCCTCGATTCCCGCCTCATCGTAGCGTTGCGACTCAAACCCGCACGCACCTACCAATCCTTTCAATAACTTAGCTCTTCCATAATCGTATCGGGAACGTCACTCATCCGTGAGGTCGGAAGTTTCCCACCATCATCGATCGATGACACGCCTCAATTGACCTCAAATGTCACCTCGAATATCCTTCGCTCGAACCTGGTAGATCATTTCCCACCGGAGAGCGCGGATGAGTCAGACCTCGAGTAATGTGACGCAATTACTTCGGGAATGGAACAGTGGCAGCCACGAGGCATTAGACAAGCTGCTCCCGATTATCTACGAAGAACTGCGCATCCGCGCTGCCCGCAACCTGCGTCGCGAGCGCCCCGGCCACACGCTGCAAACCACTGCTCTCGTCCACGAGGCCTACCTCCGGCTCGCCGGCGCGCAGGATTTGCCCTGGCAGAACCGCACACATTTCTTCGCCATCGCTGCGACGGTGATGCGCCGCATCCTCGTCGAGCACGCGCGGAAGAAGTCGGCGTCCAAGCGCGGCGGGTCGGGCATCAGGTTGACGCTCGATGAGGGCTTAGCTGTGTCGGAGCGGACGGACGGCGTCGACGTCATCGCTATCGACGAGGCGCTCGATGGCCTGGCTGCCGTTGACGCACAGCAGGCGCGCATCGTCGAGCTGCGCTTCTTTAGCGGCCTGAGCGTCGAGGAGACTGCCGAGGCGTTGGGCGTCTCCCCGCGGACGGTGAAGAGAGACTGGGCCGTGGCGAAGGCGTGGCTGCATCGCCATCTTAGCCGGGAGTGAGCAGCGTGACACCCGAGCGATGGGAAAGAGTGAAAGAACTGTTCGAAGCCGCGCTGGAGCTTGAGCCTGCACAGCGGCCGGCCTTCATTCAGCGTGAGGGCGCGAATGACGAGGACGTTAAGCAGGAAGTCGAGTCGCTGCTTTCCTCGTACGAAGAGGCGCCCAGCTTCATGGACACGCCCGCAACCGAAAACTTATCGGTTGCACCACATAAGCTTTCCGCCGGCCAGCGCTTCAGCCATTACGAGATCGCCTCCTTCGTCGGCGAAGGCGGGATGGGTGAGGTGTATGCGGCCTACGACATGAAGTTGGGCCGCAAGGTCGCGCTGAAATTCCTGCCTCTCGACTTCACAGACGACCGCAACCGCGTCAACCGGTTCGTGCTGGAGGCGCGCGCGGCCTCCGCGCTGAACCACCCAAACATCATCACCGTTCACGAAATAGGGCAGACAGATTCGACGCACTACATTGCCACCGAGTTCATTGACGGTGTCACCTTGCGCCGGCGCATGAGCGAAGGGAGCATGCCGTTGGACGCAGTGCTCGACGTGGCGGTGCAGACGGCCTCCGCCCTCGCGGCGGCGCACGAGGCTGGCGTCATCCACCGCGATATCAAACCCGAGAACCTAATGCTACGCGCGGACGGATACGTGAAGGTGCTCGACTTCGGGTTGGCGAAACTTACAGAGCGCACGCCGGCGGCAGACCCGGAAGGTCTGACCCACGCTCTGGCCCACACCGCTCCCGGCATGGTTATGGGCACGGCCTCATACATGTCGCCGGAGCAGGCGGCTGGGCTTTCCGACATAGATGCGCGCACGGACGTCTGGAGCCTGGGGGTTGTCATTTATGAGATGGTGGCCCAGCGCCTGCCGTTCGGTTTTCAGGGTGCGACGCCGACGCAAATCATCTCTTTAATCATTCAGAAGAAAGCGCCGTCGCTAAAGCAGTATGCGTCCGCGATACCGGACGAGTTGAACCGGATCGTGATGAAGGCGCTCGAGAACAAGCGTGAGGATCGTTACCAGACCATGAAAGATATGCTGGTCGATCTCCGCAAGCTCAGCAAGCAACACGAGCGCGAGACCGAGCAGAAGCACTCAATCACGCTGGAACCTGGGCGCAGCCCTACCGCGGGAGTCACCGCCTTACGTAACACTCGCAGGAATGCCGATGCTACGGGCGCGGGTTATCTCATCGGGCACCTCAAGCGCCCGATGTTTGCGGGAGCCATCGCGCTGCTAATCGTGGGTGTAGCCCTCGGCGTCGGCTTTTACGTTCGAGGGCGGAACTCCGCGGCCGCGCCGGATTCCGTCGCCGTGCTGCCGTTCGATAACCAGAACCGCGATCCCAACACTGAATATCTCTCCGACGGTTTGACGGAGAGCATCATCAACAGCCTGTCACCACTTCAGAGTTTGCGCGTCATCGCTCGCAGCTCAGTCTTCCGCTACAAAGGTAGAGGAGCAGACCCGGTCGCGGTCGGCAGGGAGTTGGGCGTACGCGCCGTGCTCACCGGGCGGACGTTGCAGCGCGGTGACAACCTGAGCGTCAGTGTCGAGTTGATTGACGTGCGCGACAACAAACAACTCTGGGGCGAGCGCTATGAGCGCAAAGTCACGGACCTCCTGGCGGTGCAGCGTGAGATCGCGCGTGATATCTCTGACCATCTGCGCTTAAAGCTGTCGGGCTCCGAGCAAGCCCGGGTGAGCAGGTACTACACTGAAAAACCCGAGGCCTACCAGCTATACCTCAAAGGTCGTTACCACTGGAACAAGCGTTCACCCGAAAGTCTGAGAAAGGCGATTGACTACTTCACTCAGGCCACCGCGCTCGACCCGAACTATGCGCTGGCTTACACGGGCCTGGCCGACGCTTACGCCGTGCTTCCCAACTTCGACAGAACGGTGTCACGCCGGGAGGTGATGCCTCTCGCTAAAGATGCGGCTTTGAAAGCGGTAGCTCTGGACTACGATCTGGCGGAAGCCCATACCTCGCTGGCCATCATCCTCAGTAAGTTTGACTTCGATTGGGCCGGAGCGGAACGGCACTTGAAACGCGCCATCGAACTCAACCCGACTTACCCTACAGCCCATCAGTGGTACGGCCAAAATCTCATCAGCCAGGGACGCTTTGACGAAGGGCTGGCTGAGGTGCAGCGTGCGGTGGAGTTGGATCCGGTCTCGCTTGTCGCTAACACGGCTTTGGGTATTAGCCTTAAACAGGCCCGACGCTACGATGAGGCTATCCGTCAGCTACAGAAGACGCTGGAGTTGGAGCCGAACTTCGCCGACGCTAACGGTTTCCTGGCCGCCGCCTTCGCCCACAAGGGTATGTACGAGGAAGCAGTGGCGGCGTACTCCAGGCAGATTACTCCCGAGGGGGCGCCGCCGGCAGTAACTGAAGCGGCAAAAGCCGCCTTCGCGAAATCGGGGTGGCAGGGTTATCTGCGGTTCATGGCAAAGGTTTTCGAAAGCCGGGAAAATTCGACGCGTCTGGAAGCCATCGCGATTGTTTACGCGCAACTCGGGGAGAAGGATAAAGCTTTTGAGTGGTTGGAGAAGGCTTACAACGAGCGGGCCGACGGGCTGGCGTCACTAAAAGTGGATCCCTGGTACGACCCGCTGCGCTCCGACCCGCGCTTCACCGACCTCATGCATCGCGTGGGCTTGCCGCAACACGCCGAAGGCGTTCGCTAATTGGAGCCCAGGGTTGGAGCGCAGCGACAACCCTGGGATTAGATCACAAAAAATGTGATTGAAACCCTGAAGGGGTTCGGCAATTGCCTAACCCTTTCAGGGTTTGTCGCGATTTGAATTTGTTTCCCAGGGTTGTCGCTGCGCTCCAACCCTGGGCTGACATTAGCGAACGCCTTCGGCGTAAGTGCTCAGAATTCAAACTCGACACTACTCGGTCGTGATCCTAAAAATCGATATCGCCGAGGATAGTGAGTTCGAATGCTCCGGTGAGCAGGTTCACAACGACAATGCCCTCGGCCGTGCCGTGCGCCCCGGCGAATCGGCCTGTGCCCCCGACGAAGCGAACGTCAAATTGATCAGTAGCCGTATCACTGCCCGGGGTCACTTCCATTCCTCCATTAAGCTCCAGTTGGACCGTATCACCGTTGGCGGCAGTCATTGTTGCTGATCCGCTGGTCAGTAGACGGGCCGGGTTAGCAGGGTCGGGGCTGAAATTGATCGTCCCGACAGTGGTGACCAAACCAAGATGGGTCGCCGTACCGGAGCTGCTGACGTGCGCGCTAATCGGGTTGCCCGATCCATCTGTGGTAAAGGTCGCGACACCTTTTGCGTTAAGTGCAAAGGGGCGCTGAATAGCCATTACAGAAATAGTCCCGAGCAGAACGAAGGCGGTTAGCGTGAGAACGGTTCGATTGAGTATGCGTTTCATGAGAATCTCCTTTAAGGTTAATAACGAATTTAGGTTCCGTGGGAGCAGGCGGTAAAACAACCTGCTCGCTTCCATGCCGGATGACTCATGCTGTGATTGTCGCCGGCAATAGAAGATGCGAAACTTTTCGACCTCTGGGGCCATCCTCCTTTAAGGCCATCCTCATCACCTCGATCTAAATCCATCGCGCTGCTTACAAACTGACTTGTCACTGTGTGCGAAGAGTTCGCATTAAAAATTTTTCTCGCAAGCTGGCACCAGTCTCACCTGGCTTACGCATTATCAGCGTGAATGGCCAGCTCGGCGGCAATGGCCGCGTCAGCGACAGGCCGGAGAAAAAGTTTTCATAGAACGAAAGGTTCAACCATGAATACAAGTATGCAGCATGCTTTCATTAAATGGACCAGCTTTGGCAAACGTCATCTGGTCCTTTTCGTCGCTATTGTGATTGGCATAACGTGTAGTGTCTTATCGACCCTGCCAGGATGGCACGCCGGCGCGCAGGCACCTATCAATGACCAAATCGCTTACGATCGCGTAATTACTCGCGACAACGGCGTTCGTGAAGTCACGATCTCCCTCATTAACACTGATGGCAGTGGGAACGTGCCGCTCGGCAAAGGCTTCGGACCGTCATTCTCGCCGGACGCCAGTCAGATCGTTTTCACCTTTCCCGCTTCGCCCGAGACGCGTGTCATCTACAAGATGAACAGCGACGGAACGAATCCAACACAACTCACCGAGTCGTTTCAGGAGCAGGGAGCCGCCTGGTCGCCCAACGGCACCCAGATCGCTTTCGTGAGCGAGCGCGACGACCCTGAATATATTCCTGGCGAAGATCTCTTCTCGACGCCGCGCCTTTACCTGATGGACGTCGAAGGCAACGGCGAGAAGAAAGTGATGACGAAGGCGCAGAGCCACACCACCACCCACACACTCGAATGGGAATTGGCGCCCACGTGGTCGCCGAATGGGTCGCAACTCGCCTTCGTTGGCTTCACCCGCAATGCTTCAGGCTCGACGCGGACAAACATCTACATCGTTAACGCAGATGGATCCGGGCTACGGGAAGTGACGAATTTCGACAGTGGCGTTCTACTCGGGACCGATAAGCTCTCCTGGTCGCCTGACGGCACGAAGATCGCATTTGCGAGGGCGCGCGACATTAACGTAGTCGATGTTGACGGAGCGAGCGCGCCGATCAACCTTACCAACACCACTGATCGTGAAGAGAGCGATCCTGCCTTCTCGCCGGGCGGAGGGCGAATTGCCTATATCGTAAACCACACTGACAGCCTGATAGACGGTATCTACATTATGAAGGCCGACGGTAAGGACCCGCGGCAAATTCTGAATGCCACCGCACCACTGGCCGCTAACCCGGCCTGGAACCCGCTGGCCCAGGATCCAACTGAACCGGCGCCAAGCCCGTCGCCTTCGCCGACACCATACGCCGATATGTCGATCAGCATGACGGCGCTGCCCATGCAGCCCCTTCTGGGTGAATACGTAACGTACGATCTTGTCGTCAAAAACAACGGCACGGCCGACGTGACGGATTCATCTGCCGCCTTCCACCATTCGCCGAACCTGGAGTTCGTCCTGGCCACGCCAGAGCACGGCGTCTGTGGATCATCTAACGCCCCGCCGTTTACCACCGAGTGCCAGACTGGTCCACTTGCTGCTGGTGCCTCGACCCACGTCACCATCCTCGTACGCTCGGCAGGCCTCGGCGAGGGGGGAATCACCGGCACGGTTGGCTCGTCCTTGCACGACCCGGACACGACGAACAACTTGCAGACGCTCAACGTCACTGTCTCACCGCCGTGTGTGCCTGAAGTGACAAGCGAAGTAGAGACTCTCGTCTGGCGGTGGGGCTTCCCCTCGTCGCGCAACGCGAGGCACACGATCTTCGCGCGCAACGACTCAGGCCGCACGCTGAATGGTCTCGTTCACTTCGTGTTGGAGGGACTGGATGAAAGAATTACCGAGGGCGACCCGGAAAGTCCATTCTCCCTGACGGCCTGTGCAAAGCCATTCGGTCGCCGGTACCAGTCGGTTAGCATCCCGGGTCTGGTCTGGCAACCGGGGCAGGTGATCCACCTCGACGTTCGGTTCTTCAACCCCGAGAAGCTGCTGGTTGACTACAAGTTGCGGATTTACACCGGCCCGGGCAATCCATAATCGCGCGAGCGAGCAATGGACTAACAATCAAGAGGAGGGCCGCGAACGTTCGCGGCCTTTCTTTTGTGTGCAGAGTGAAACTGATGCGGATGATCACTAATTTAATCCGTGATAAATCCCCGTTCATCTGTGGCTGATCCATAGCAAAGATGACGCATGCTCCTTTGACGCGTTATGCTAACCGCATGGACCGCGAGGAAGTTATGCGCGTGCTGCGCGCGTTTGAAGTTGCCGGGCTCGAGTACGTGCTCATTGGAGCAGCCGCTATGGCATTTCACGGGCTCGTCCGAACGACCGAAGGTCTTGATCTGTTCATCCGCGCCACGCCGGAAAATGTCGAGAAGTTGCGCGCGGCGTTGCGTGCGGCCTATGAAGGAGATCCCCACATAAATGAGATCTCGTCATCCGATCTGTTAGGCGAATATCCAGCCGTGCGTTACGTTCCTCCCACAGGCGATCTATATTTCGATGTGATGACACGGCTTGGTGAAGTAACGAGTTTTGAAACAATCGAGGCTGAGGTTAAGGAAGAAGAGGGTACGCATGTCCGGGTTGCAACACCGGCTGCGCTTTACCGGTTGAAGAAGGGAACGGTTCGCTCACAGGACCATGTGGACGCAGCAGCGCTACGTGAGCGTTTTAACCTGGAAGATGAGGGTTGATATGCCGGTACAGAAATTCCGCTCGATCGAAGAAATGAACAAAGCGCCGGCTCCGGAGTTACGAGGATCAAACTTTCAACGGTTCCTGCGTCACTGTGCGCGTTGGTGGGCCATTGCGCCTAAGCACTACCCGCGAGGCGTGTTTAAGTTTCGGACTCTGGAAGAGGCTCAAAAGGCCCGCGAGGAATACACACGTAAATCCTAGCGTCACGTGCAGAAGTCTGTACCACGCCAACTCTTCGAAGCGCGCCAGACGCCGGATTCCCTGGTGGGAGTTGCCGGAAAACGTGCGCTTACTGATTTCACTTCGCGCATCTCCAAGGAGATATGGTTGGCGCTTCGGTTCATTATCGAGTGTGACTACTTCACCGGACGCGTGATCGAAGCGGACGGTGATTCGACTTTCTAGACCTAAATCAATTCAACAGGAGATCACTGACATGGAAGAAACGGAAGACAAAACAATCTACAAAGTTGTGCTCAATCACGAAGAGCAATACTCAATCTGGCCCGCCGATCGCGAGAATGCGCTGGGCTGGAATGACGCAGGAAAAACCGGGACCAAAGCAGAATGTCTGGAGTACATCAAAGAGGTTTGGACAGACATGCGGCCGTTGAGTTTGCGTAAGAAGATGGCCGCGAACGGATAGCGGTTGGACCTTTTGGCCACGGATGACACGGATAAAATCGCGATTTTAATCCGTGTTATCCGTGGTTGACGCCTCAGATTGCCGTTGAATAATATATGGCTATGCCATATACGACTTCGCGTGTGCTCGATCGGGAGTTGAAGAAGGGGAGTGCTGAGTTGTTGATTCTTTCGCTCGTTGAGGATCAGCCGCGGCATGGATATGACATAGGTAACTTGATCGAGCAGCGTTCGCAGGGAACGCTGCGATTTAACGTCGCTTCACTTTACCCGTTGCTCTATCGCCTTGAAAAACGCGGCTGGATTCAGGGCCGGTGGGTTGAAAAAGCGGGCCAGCGCAGGCGTCGTTATTACCGTTTGACTGCCGAGGGCAAGAAAGTCCTTGCAGCGCAGCGTCACAGTTGGCGCGAATTCGTAGAAGCAATCAATCGCATCACCGGAATCGAACCTGCCTGAGTCTTTTTCTCTCAAACCGCTCTACGAAACCTCGCTCGTGAGCCGGCCGTCCTTCACGTCAATAATCACTCGAGCATTTTTCTTCTGCATGAACGTCTCAAATGCTGCTCGCTCGACGGCAGCGACCAGCTCCGTCTGCAATCCACGCGCTCCCGTATTGCGTTTTTCACTGCGTGCAACGAGATGATCAAGCGCGGCTTCGGAAACTGTCAGTTCAAGATCCTCGGCTCTGAATTCATTGCTGAATTGCGGTAATACGTTTTCAGT
>DASUPZ010000144.1:0-21696 GCA_036280855.1 Pyrinomonadaceae bacterium
ATTGAAGTGGTCTCCGGCCGATTCAAACTTTGGACCTTCACACTTTGGGAACTGGTGGAAGTGAATCGCATGTTGTCCCGGCGGCAGATTTTTTAGATCGAGTTTGATTCTCACTCCTTTGCCTGCTGCGGAAATCATAGCGGTGCCGACCGACTCGCCCTGCGCATTTTTCAACTCAACATGATGTCCGGCGCCGTGTGTGGACGGCATTTGCTTTTCCTGAGACTGCGCGGCGACGTAAGACAACAATCCTCCCACGATGACTGCCGAAATAATCCATGCGATAAAGTGTTTCCTCATACTACCCTCCCTGTAAAACAAAAACTCTAACTCTTGGCGCTTTCAACAGGCTTCAGTGCTGCCTTGTTCCTGCGCGCCGTGCTGCTCCTGCCGAGCGCCAGTAGTGCGATTAATGCTGAGAGCACCAGCAGCCATAACAGCGGGCGAATGCCGCCAAACAACCTCTGTCCCCAGCCAATAGATTGATGCGAAGAAAATTGCGTAGTCGCAGCGAGGGCCGGACCGTCAAAACTCGTGCGCGAATGTTCAAGAATCGTCCTTAGACCCTCGACCGCTTTCTTCTCGACTACGCCGCGCTTGAGCTTGCCGAATGGTCCTTCAAGACCGTCGGCCCGCGAACGATTCTCATAAACGAGATAAGCAGCAGGGCTCGCATCTAAAGTTTTTACGAACGCAGTCAACGACAGAGAACCATTGAAATAATGGTTCGCGTAGATCTGTTTCGCCGCGATGAGCACTTGTGGGCCAACTTCGTGTGCCCGACGATAAATCGTGATGTGGTTAACCGCAATTACGGGTTTCAAACCAAACTTGATCTTGGACCACACGATTGCGTCTTCCACGACTTGCAGCTGAGATCTTTCCGCATTAAGAATGTCGTTGACGTAACCTGACGCAGTCGCGAGTGCGCGTTGTTCCGCGGCGAGGCTTATAACGTCTCGCTTGTCGTTATATTCCATCAGCGCAGCATCGCCGCGATTCCGATAGTCGCGCACGTAGTCGACGAGCATCTGCCTGAAAAGGTTCGTCGCCTGGAGTTGGTAGTCGGGCGCGTTCCAATCGACCTCTTTTCGAAAGCGCTCGATCATCTGCGCCGACAACTTCACCTGGCACTCCCCGGCAATACACTCTTTCAGATCTTCGATGTCGCGCGGTTCGAGCGTCAGATTTTGCACGTCGGCGAGCGCAGGCGCCTTGCCGATACTGCCAATCTCGAGAATCGCCGAGTTGTTCTTCTTCGTCATGCTCTCGCGATACGACCTGAGAAAATCGTCGGCACTCGTATTGATGTTTACAAGTCCGGCAACCGCGACTTCGCGTTTATCGGAGCCCGGAACCAGCTTGACGGCCGGCTGATTCTGCTTCAGGGCAGCGAAATCCGTGTCGTCGAACGACGCCTTCTCCCGCAGTTGGGTCTGAAGCTCAATGACCGAAGTCTGAGCCAGAGCAGTGGTTGCGGCGAAGCAGATTAGGGAGGTACAAAGTAGGTAGTGAATACGCGTTAACATACGGTAATTCCGGGATTCCGACGCTGGTGAACTCTTTTGTTACGCTAAACGGACTGCCGTAACGCTACGGCATGACGTGTGCCAAAGTGGGGGAGAGCCTGGCAGCACAATATAGATAGAATAAACGGCGAATACCGGACCGATTCGAAAATCAGAAAGGGCGAGGATTAACGATGGAAACTGCAGGAACGTCTACTGAAATGGATGCTTTGAAAACCCGATTGCGAGCCACCTGGATCGCCGGTGATTTTGGACAGATTGCAAAATACTACACTGACGAGGCAGAAGCGTTTATCGGCCGGCTCAATTTGAGACCCGGAATGAAGGTTCTCGATGTGGCTTGCGGCACGGGAAACCTGGCGCTGCCGGCCGCAAGGGCGGGCGCCGACGTGACCGGCGTCGATATCGCTCCGAATTTGGTAGAGCAGGCACGAGAAAACGCGAAACGCGAGGGTTTGAATGTTCAGTTTGACGAAGGCGACGCGGAAGCGCTGGCGTACGGGGATGCGAGTTTCGATGCGGTAGTGACGATGTTTGGGGCGATGTTTGCGCCCCGGCCGGAGCTAGTCGCGTCGGAGCTGAAGCGAGTTTGTCGTCCGGGTGGCGGGATAGCCATGGCAAACTGGACACCCAGCGGTTTTATCGGACAGATGTTCAAGACGATGTCCGCCCACGTGCCGCCTCCGCCAAACATGCCTTCGCCTCCGATGTGGGGAGTGGAAGAAAACGTACGGCAGCGTTTCGGTGAAGGCATCTCAAAGCTGGAGACAAAGCTTCAAACGGTGACCTGGGCGTTTCCTTTTTCTCCCGCTGAGGTCGTCGAGCACTTCCGGCTCTATTACGGTCCGACTCAGAAAGCATTCGGGTTACTCGACGAAGAGAAACAAGCCGCACTGCGGAAGGATCTCGAACAACTCTTTGGTTCGAAGAATCAAGCGACTGATGGGACGACCCTGGTTCCGGCGGAGTATCTGGAAGTGATAGTCACTCGAAGTTGATACGCGCGGTTGTGTTTGGAGGGAATATGATTCGGCGAATGTTTGTGACGGCTGTTTTGAGTGTGACGCTCGTCGTGTGTTCGCTGTCTGGCGTTTCCTTTCAAACTGCTACTCCGCCCGTGCAGCCTCAAACCGGGCCCGGCGGTAAACAGTATCTACACGCAGGTGTAACAAAGAACCGCTATGGCACGGGCGGAAAAGAGTACTGGATCTTCGAGCCCGATTCGCCGAAGCCGCGCACCGCGCCCGTGATCGTTTTTCTGCACGGGTGGGGCGGCATGAATCCTCTTTACTACGGAGCATGGTTGGACCACCTCGTGAAGCGCGGGAACATTGTGATCTACCCGCGCTACCAGTCTAACCTGCTCACGCCGATCAGCGATTTTCTGCCCAACACCTTGTATGCGGTGAAGGACGCGGTCGAGCGTTTGCGAACTGAGCCGGGGCACGTCAGCGCGGATCTGAGTAAGTTTGCGACCGTGGGTCACTCGCTTGGTGGCCTGCTGGCTGCGAATGTTGCTGCGCTTGCCAGTGAATCGAGTTTACCGCGCGTGGTAGCGGTGATGTCGGTTGAGCCTGGAATAACTGAAGCGCCGATCAACGTACCGCTGGCCGACTTGAAGAAGATTCCCCCCGAGACGCTCCTGCTAGCCGTCGCAGGAGATCAGGACACACTTGTGCGTGATTACGACGCAAAAAGGATCTACTACGAGTCGACGCGTGTGCCTGAAAACAATAAAGACTTCGTGATGCTTGTGACCGACTCACATGGCCGGCCGGCATTGCAGGCAAGCCATCGTGCGCCGACCGCACATGACAAGAACTACGACAACGGTGAGGGTGTCGGTGGTGGACCAGCGGAAAATTCAAATCGCGTTGGCGACGCACGGCAAACCTCACAGCGCGCCCGGCTCGAAACGATGATGGTGAACGCGATGGACTTCTACGGCACCTGGAAACTCTTCGACGGACTCTGCGATGCCGCCTTCTTCGGCAAAAACCGCGAATACGCCCTCGGCAACACTCCTCAACAGCGCTTCATGGGCGTCTGGAGCGACGGCACCCCGGTAAAAGAGCTGAAAGTCACCGACAAGCCCTAATGATTGAATAGGTCCTATAGGACCTATAAGACCTATAAAAAACCTTCAGGCTTCCACAAGCCCTGACATCTATGAAATAGGTCCTAATGTCCTATCCGACCTATATTCTTTCTGAGCAGCATGATGTAGACTCCTCACATGTTCAAAACCAAACCTCACACAAAAACCTCAAGCCTTATTCCGTCTCACGGTGGCTATCGCGAACTGAAATCCTTTCAAAACGCAGAGCTGGTGTATGACGCGACCGTCAGGTTCTGTGCAAAGTTTATCGACAAACGTTCGCGCACATATGATCAGATGGTGCAAGCAGCGCGTAGCGGTCGCCAAAACATCGCAGAAGGCAGCCAGGCATCAGGGACTTCGAAGAAAACAGAACTCAAGCTAATTGGTGTCGCACGCGCAAGCCTGGAAGAACTGCTGCTCGATTACGAAGATTTTCTCCGCCAGCGTGGGTTGCTCCTATGGAGCAAAACCAATCCGACGTCGCAGATCATCAGGCGTATGGCTTATGAGAAGAATAGGTCCTATAGGACCTATAAGACCTATATTGAGCAATCGTCGGCAGAAGTGGCTGCGAACACGGTGATCTGCCTCATTCACCAAACGAACTACCTTCTGGATCAACAGCTCCGTCAACTCGAAAAAACATTTCTTGAAGAAGGCGGATTCACCGAACGGCTTTATCGCGCCAGGAAGCAAAGACAATAGGTCCTATAGGACTTATACGACCTATTTTCTTGATGATTCAGCCGCAGAATCGTGTTAATTTGCCTTTATAGAAAATTTGCGGGGGGAACAAATCTGATATGAAATTTTTGTGTCGAAGTGTGGGAGTGGTGGTGTGCGTGGTCATTACCTCACTCTCCGTGATGAGCCAGGAGGCCAGACCTGAACCAACCGCGTCGCCGTCGCCGGCCGCAACAAGCAATCAAACAACTACCACTCAAACAACTACCGACCAGTACGTATTTCCATCGAACGGTGAGAGATTCAAACGTTACCTGAGCAGTACCGCGGGCCCATTCGCTCTACTGCGCATCAGCGCGTCGGCGGGGCTCAGCCACTGGCGCGACACGCCGGAAGAGTGGGGGCAGGGAGGCAAAGGTTACGGAAGACGCTGGGCCTCGGGCTTCGGAAGAAATCTGGTTCAACAGACAGTCACGTACGGCATGGATGAAGCCTTCGATCTCGACACGGGATTCGAGAAGAGTAAGCGCGAAGGTTTCGGTCCCCGATTGAAAGACGCGCTGATCCAGAATGTAACGTCGCGCACGCGGTCCGGTAAGCGCGTAATCTCAGCGCCTCGAATAGTTGGTGTCTATACCGGCGGAATCGTTGCCGCTACAACGTGGTATCCCGACAGGTACAACGTCGGGGACGGATTCAAACAGGGGAGCACAACATTGCTGGTGGGATTCGGAATCAATGTGCTGAGGGAGTTTGTCATCAGACGGTGAGGGCACTTACAAATGAACAGGATTGACAGAATCCTGCAAATCTTGCGAATCCTGTCAATCCTGTCCAAACGTACGAGCAAATCACTTGCTCGGCTTCGTTACCTGGCTCATCAGTTTCACATCCACCGTCAGCACCTTCAACCGCTCGGCAACCTCAGGCGGCATCGACTCCTGATAACGCCCGCCCAGATGCTTCGCCAAAAACTTTTCGGCTGCTGCGAGCACCGCCATCTTGTTGACCGGACGCGCATAACCGTGGCCTTCATCAGGCGCGAGCAGGTACTCAACCGGATAATTCCGCTCACGTAACGCAAGCACAATCTGATCCGATTCGCGTTTGTTAACTCGCGGATCGTTGGCGCCCTGCGTGATGAGCAACGGCGTCTTGATCTTCTCGGCGTGCGTCAAAGGCGACTGTCGCATGAGTTGAGTTTTACCCTCCGGCGTAGTCGGATCGCCCATGCGTTTGTAGAAAGTCGCACGACCGCTCTCCCAGTAAGGCGGAATCGCTTCCAGCAGAGTGATCAAGTTTGACGGGGCCACTTCCGCAACCGCAGCCGCATACAGATCGGGAGTGAACGTGATGCCGGCGAGTGTTGCGTAACCACCGTAACTTCCACCCCAGATTCCGACGCGCTTCGGATCCGCAATACCTTGCTCGACCAGATATTTCACGCCCCAGGTGAGGTCGTCCTGCATCTTATCGCCCCATTGACGATTCCCCGCATCGAGAAACTTCTTTCCGTATCCGGTTGAACCGCGGAAGTTCGGCATCAGCACGGCATAACCGCGGTTCGCCGCAAACTGCGCGGACGGGTCGACGCCCCACGTATCGCGTGCCCATGGTCCACCGTGCGGCATCAGGATTACCGGCAGGTTCTTCGCCGGTACACCTTTGGGCAACACCAGGTAAGCAGGAATCTCGAGACCATCCGAAGACTTGTAGCGAACTGTGCGCATCTCCGCCAGGTGTTCGCGTGGCAGTCTCTCACGAATGCGATACTGCCTCGTCAGTTCCTTTGTCTTGCGATCGAAAAGGTACGTTTCACCAGGCTCGATATCACTCCAGGCAGTGACGATGAACTTTGTTTCATCCCGGGTCGAGGAACCGAACGAAACTTCTTTGCCGCCGACTTTTTGTTTGATCAGCTTGTAGTCGGCTTCTGCCGCTTTGTCTTTGAAGTAAATTCGCGGCTTATCGTCCTCGTAATAAGTGTAAAGCATCTCGTCGGTCACGTTTGAGAAACGCACGCTGTCGAGATCTACGCGCTTCATCGGATCTGACTCGACGAGTTCTTCATTGCTCGATTCCGGATCAAACAGCACCAGCCGGATCAGATCCACGTCACCCTTGTTGGTGATCAGGTAGGCGCGCTTGTTGTCTTTGTGGAAACGAACGGGCTCGCACTTTTCGTAGACGCCGCAGGAATAAACTTTCACAGACTTACCGTCCGCGTCGAGTCGAAGAATTTCGGTCTCACCATTCTCCGCCTTTCTCGTTGCGAGACGAAGCTTTCCGGCGTTGTCAAACTCGTATCCGTCGTAGCGTTCTTTGTTCTCTCTGATCAACTCCCGCTCGCCGGTTGAGATGCGGAGTTTGTAAAGGTCGTGCCAGCGGGGATCGCGATTGTTCAAGCCGATGTAGATCACGTCCGGATCGTTACGTGGAACATCGACGAGCATCGCACGGACCTTTTTCATGTCCGTGAGATTTCGTGTTGGGGGTACTTCTGAACCGGGTGCCGGTGCAGCGGCCGGATCGACAGCGTAGACGTTGAAGTTTTCATCGCCGCCGAAGTCGTTTACGAAAAGAATATATTTCGAGTCACGTGACCAGAAGTAATTCCGGACTGGGCGACGTGTTTCAGCCGTTATCAGGCGGGCTTTATCAAACGGCTCTTCAGCTTTTTTGACCCAGAGGTTCATCGTGTCTTTGTAGGGCTTGCGAAAAGCGATGAACTTTCCATCCGGCGAGATTTGTGCACTCGCAATCTCCGGGTTTCCAAAGAAAATTTCTCGATCAATCAACGGCGGCAGGCCGTTTTGCGCTGCAGCCGACGAAGCGACGGCGAGCGCTACGGCGAGCATTAATGCGGCCGCATAGAAATGACGAACTTTCCAATTCATGACAGTTTTCTCCTGGTTGGGGCTAGAACGTTGATTGAATAACGAGCACGCAGGGTGATGCGTTAACAGGTCTACCTAATTATTCCAGCGAAAAAATTGACCTGAGCGTTACCCGCAACATTGTCGGAATCGTTTTCCACTAAGACCTGTAACACAGATGACGCGGATAAAAATCCGATTTTAATCCGCGTCATCCGTGTAGCGCTTTTCATCTCGAATTTCGTCCGCTTCATCCCAAAATCGTTGCTGCTCCGAAACCCGGCGTGCTTATGTCGCGCCCAAAGGAGACAGCAACAATGCAACACGATCACTCTCGACGTATCGGATACCTGCTTCTACTGGTTTGCCTACTTGTTCTTTCAGGTTGCGAGCCGGTTGAGCCAAACAGGACCGCCTCTTCCAGCGCAGTCGCGAGTACCACAGGCAACGGAAAAATTCCCATCACCACTTCATCGGACGAAGCGCGCAAAGCGTTTCTCGCCGGACGCGAACTGTCTGAAAAGCTGCGTCTCACGGATTCGCTTGCACACTACGACAAGGCAATCAGCCTCGATCCGAATTTCGCCTGGGCCCATTTGCTTCGCGCACAAGTGTCACCGACGGGCAAAGAGTTTTTCGACCATCTGAAACACGCTGTCTCACACGCCGATAAAGCTTCCGACGGCGAACGCATGCTCATCCAGGCTGCCGAGGCGGGCGCGAACGGAAACCCGACCAAACAAAAAGAGATTCTCGAAAAGCTGGTCGCCGCGTATCCAAACGATGAGCGCGCGCATTTCACCCTTGGTGGTTACTACTTCGGCCAGCAGGATTTCACGAACGCGATCAATCATTACAAGAAAGCAACTGAGCTGGCGCCCGACTATTCCACTGCCTTCAATATCCTCGGTTATGCGTATCGACAGAATGAGCAGTATGCCGAGGCCGAAAACGCTTTCAAGAAATACGTCGAGCTGATACCAAACGATCCCAACCCTTACGACTCGTACGCGGAGTTGCTGTTGAAGATGGGCCGTTTTGACGAAGCGATCGCGCAATACAACAAGGCGCTCGCGATCCAGCCAACCTTCGTCAATTCGCATTTTGGGATCGCTGCTGCGTTGGCGTACCAGGGAAAGACCGGCGACGCCCAGGCTGAGTTGCAAAAGATCACGGAGAAAGCACGCAGCGACGGTGAACGACGCACTGCTTTGTTTGGCCAGATGATAGTTGCCGTTGATAGCGGCAAGTTGGACCAGGCGCTTGTAGAGCTCGAGAAGCAATACGCGTTGGGACAGAAGAACAATGATGTGCCGGCGATGGCGGGCGACCAGCAGTTGAAGGGCAACATCCTTCTCGAGATGGGCCGTCATGACGATGCGCGAAAGGCATACGAGCAGGCTTTGAAGGTGACGACAGAGTCGAACCTTTCGCAGGAGGTGAAAGACAATGCCGCGCGCGTTTATCGTTACAATCTCGCACGCGTGGCAGTGGCGAAAAAGGATCTTGCCGCGGCGAAGACAGAAGCCGAGACTTTTCGAAAAGCTGTGGAAGCTGCAAGGAATGCAAACCAGCTGAGGCAGGCTCACGAGCTCGCCGGCCGGATTGCGTTGGAGGAGAAGAATTACGATGCGGCCATAGCCTCGCTCACGCAGGCAAACCAGCAAAATCCCGACGTGCTTTACCTGCTGGGCCAGGCCTATCACGGGAAGGGTGACACTACGAAGGCGAAGGAGAGTTTTACGAGAGCCGCGAAGTTTAATTCACTGCCGCAGTTGAACTACGCCTTCGTTCGCAGTAAGGCCCAGCGCGCCATAGGGACATGATATTTAGCCGCGGATTAACGCAAATTACGCGGATTATCTGCGTCAATTAGCGTTAATCTGCGGCAAAACTACTTCAGACGCTTCTTTCGAAACACGAGCGTGCCGAATTGCACGGTGATCGTTGCGCCACTGGCGAATAACAGTCCCAGTTCCAATTCATCACCAATCCCGTTCAACTCGTACGTGTACAAGTCTCCGACACTCTTCGCGTAACTTTCTTCCTCTACGAACAAATCGCACGTGAGTCGACTCACCTTACGCAAATCAAACATGTAATGCGCAGTCTGTTCGTAGTTTAGAAACTCCACAACAACGGACAAACGCTGTCGATTGAGCAGGAAAGGTTGTTCACCGCCGGGGACGTAATTCAGTCCGTCGCCGGCGCGAATCGAGAGCAGCCGTGCATCGTGTAGACCCGTACTCCCAAAGCCATAGCGAAAGAACTGGTACGCACCTCGGCTGATGCGAGACTCCAGCGACTCAAGCTGCTCCTTATATTTCTCGAACACCAGGGTGTATCGCGCTTCACCCTTGCGTTGCTCCGCCTTGCTCTTGCCGCCCCAACCGTTCGCTGCCGAGATCACGTCGTAAGTGAAATAGCGCATCGTGAGTCTATGTTACACGGTGAATGCGTTCAGAGTTCAAGCTTTACTTGCGGCCCGGATAAGCACCCTGAAGGTTGAACTCTGAACGCGGGCAGCGTAAAGCCTGGGGCGTGAGCCCCAGGTTGCGTCATTTAATATTTGAGAGAGCCCGCGTCGCGGGTGAAAGCGGGAAGAGGATCGCGCCTGCTTGGCAGGCTGACGTTACGCAGCGATGGGTTGGGCAAGAACCGCGGAGCTCGGCTGGAAAACGTTGTCGAGTCGTGTAATCTGCAAGATCTCACGCAGCGTTTGGCTCACATTCACGAGCTGGAACCCGCCACCCTTTGCGTGACTCTCCTGGCGGAGTTGCAGCATCACACCCAATCCGTGCGCATCCATCAGCCTGACTCGTGACAGGTCGAGTATCACCGAACTCATCCGCGGAAGAGACTCAACAGCATCGCGCAGCGTTTCAGTCTGCCCGATCACGATCTCGCCCTGCAGACTCAAAATCGCCACCCTACCCAATTTCTTAGTTTGTACGTTCAACATTGCGACTTCCCCTGTATCGTTTGAGTTACTTCCCATTTGTAGACGCTGCTGGTTACGTTTTCGTTAACTGGCCGGGGCAGGAATTTTTTCTTCCGCAGAGATAACACCGCCGAAACACAAGTTATGCTGAACTTTTTGCTCGCCCCCTACAGTACCAAGCCCGGCACAAATAGGTCCTATGGGACTTATACGACTTATTGGACCTATTTGCCTCGACGTGATCGAAAAGCTAGTCTGACCGCATGCCTGAAGGACCGGAGGTTCGGAAGTATGCCGATGCGCTCAACGCAGTGCTCACGGGCCGCGTGATCACGACGCTCGAGGCTCGCACGCGTGATGCGCGACTCTGGTTGAAGGATCACGAACACCGCTTATTGGGCCGTCGTGTTGAGCGTGTGGTCTCGCACGGCAAACATCTGCTGGGCTACGTTGAGGGCGGATTCTACTTTCATTCACACCTGATGATGTGGGGACGTTGGCTCACCCTTGCGTCAGACGACTTGCCCGAGAAGGACCGGCGCGAACGCGCTCGTATCGTGGTTAAAGGCGGGGCAGCCATACTTCTTTCTGCTCCTATCTTCAACGTGGGCGAGGGTAATCCTTATGACAAGATTGAACACCTCGCGACCCTTGGCCCGGATGTTCTGCCTTACGACGGAACTTTCGACGCCGTGGAATTCCGGCGCCGGCTGCTTCTTCCGGAACATCTCGAGGGTGACATCGGTGCAGTGCTATTGAATCAACGTATAGTTGCCGGACTGGGAAACTACTTGCGGGCTGAGGTTCTGTTCAGTTGTAAACTCGATCCGTGGCGCAGTGTCGGCAATCTCACTCAACGCAATTTGAAGTGCTTGACTGAAACAGTGCCGCGCCTGTCGCGACTCTCTTACGAAACAGGTGCGACCGCGAATCCCGCTGATCGAGAGCGAATGACCGCCGATTCGAGCCTCGTTTATCAACCCGGTCGCGAATACGGCACACGCCATCTCGTCTTTCGTCGCACTAATCTTCCGTGTTTACGTTGCGGCGAGACAATCCGGCAACTGCGGCAGAAGACCTACGATCCCGATCACCTCGAAGAGGACAGCGAACGCACGCGCATCGTTTACTTCTGCGCGAAGTGTCAGAAAGTAAGGTGATCTTCGGTTTGAAACGTTCCGTCGCCGTGGCGTCATTACTATTGTTAGGAGTCTCCCGGCGGCGGGTACTAATCTGCTGGGTCCCGGAGAATCCGGCGGTTCAGTTTAAATCCCCATGAACGCCGAAGGCGTTCGTCAATGCGAGCCCAGGGTTGGAGCATCCGCGGCAACCCTGGGTCCCTCCCCACGTTTGTGCGCGAATCCCGACTGCTCGAAAATATGACAGAGAATCTTAGTCAGTGCCGTTTCTAAACTCCATCGTGCCGTCTTCCACGCAACTGTATCGCATTAGCGAAAGGTCTTTAACGTAATTTTGGTGCAGGCGCCAGGGCGTCTTCGTTCCTTGTCGAGGCAAAGTGTGTAGTGCGCGCAGCACGTAGCCGGAATTGAAGTCGATCACCGGCTCCTCTTCGATCTCCGGATCGTTGATGCGCGGCGTGCAGGTTGAATAGCCGTGTTGGTCCATGTAGTTCAAAAGCCTGCAAACGTAGCCGGCCGCAAGGTCGCACTTCAAAGTCCATGATGCGTTCGTGTAGCCGATTGCGAAGGCGAAGTTCGGGACGTCGCTAAACATCATTCCCTTGTAGACGAGCGTCTTCGGAAGATCTACCGGCGCGCCGTCAACCACGAGCTGCAGTCCGCTAAACAGCTTCAGCACGAGTCCTGTGGCTGTGACGATGATGTCAGCTTCGAGGCGTTCGCCTGACTTCAGCAAAAGACCATCTTCAGTAAACGTGTCGATATGATCGGTCACTACCGACACGCGGCCCTCGCGTATCGCGCGAAAGAGATCGGCATCGGGTACGAGACACAGGCGTTGGTCCCACGGGTTGTAAGGTGGAGTGAAATGTTTTGCATCGTATTTCTCGCCGAGCTCCTTGCGCACTCCTCTCGCCACCATCCACTTGAAAAGCTGCGGCCTCTTTCGCGCGAGGTTGTAGAAGAACGAACTCGCAAGCACGTTCTTCCACCGCGCCAGCATGTATGCGGCGCGATCCGGCAAGACTCGCCGGAGAAGCTTTGCCACCTTGTCTTCCGCGGGACGCGAGACGATGTAGCTCGGCGAACGCTGAAGCATGGTGACGTGTGCGGCGCGTTCGGCCATCGCCGGCACGAGCGTGACAGCCGTCGCGCCGCTGCCGATAACCACGACGCGCCTGCCTGTGTAGTCGAGATCCTCGGGCCACTTCTGCGGGTGCACAATTGTTCCGCGAAACCGTTCGACACCCGGCCACTCCGGTGTGTAACCGTTCTTGTAGTCGTAGTAACCGGTGCAGAGATAGAGAAAGTTGCAACTGAGTTGGACCAGCGTTTTGTCCGGACCAGTTTCGACTTCCACTGTCCACCGCGCGTGGTCCGACGACCATGACGCACGCCGCACTCGATGGTTGTAGCGAATGGTTTTGTCCACTTCATATTCGGTGGCCGTGTCGCGGATGTATTTGAGGATGGCGGGCGCGTCGGCCATGGCCTTGTTTTCACGCCAGGGACGGAAGCGATAGCCGAGCGTGTACATGTCGGAATCGGAGCGGACGCCTGGATAACGAAACAGGTCCCACGTGCCGCCCATCCTCTCGCGCCCTTCGAGGATGACGAAACTCTTCTGCGGGCACTCTCTCTTCAGATGGCAGGCGCCGCCGATTCCCGAGAGGCCGGCACCGACGATAATGACATCAACATGCTCCACACGCGCGACGGTACTAGCGAGGTGTAGCAGTGTCAACCGGGTCTGTTAAGCGCGAGTCCGCCGAGACGGCGGCCATCCGGGTCCTGCAACTTGGTAGTCGAAGATCATATACTTAGCTCATGAACTGGAAAGAAAACATTCTTACGAACAGCACGGAAATCGGGAACCTGTTAAACGAGACACGAACGATAGCAGTGCTCGGTATCAAAACTGAGGCCCAGGCAGGCCAGCCGGCTTTCTACGTGCCGAACTACCTGCAGAGCGCGGGCTTTCAAGTTATTCCGGTGCCTGTTTACTATCCCGAAGTGACGCAGATACTCGGGCAACAAGTCTATCGCCGGCTCGCTGACATTCCGATCGATATCGATCTCGTAGACGTGTTTCGCCGATCTGAGGAAGTTCCTCCTCACGTTGAAGACATTCTGGCGAAGAAACCCAAGGCAGTGTGGCTGCAATCCGGAATTTGCAACGATGCCGCGGCGGAAACACTTGCAAAAGCCGGAATCAAAGTTGTTCAGGATCGCTGCCTGATGGTGGATCATCGCTGGCTGAAACGCAGGTGAGGTACGTCGCATCGATCGGCGACTTCGTTGAGGTCGGGGAAGGAACCGCGACCGAAGAAGACATGATGCGCCAGACGGTTTACGAGTGGCAGCCGAATAATGCTGCAGGTCAACTCGAGCAGTTGTCGCTGGCGGAGGGTCGAGGCGACGCGGCGCGCCCACAAACGCGATGCGAACCTCGATCTAAACAACGTTCCCGAATAGGCCTTCAGAATTTCAGGATTCTCATTCGAAAGATATTCACCAACCACCTTGGCAGCGAAGGCCGACAGTCGCATGCAGGGATCCAACCCACCTGCCGTGAGTGGTGATACGGCACCCGCGGCATCACCGATGAGCAGCCCGTGTGTATTCGCAATGTTTCTCAGAACGCCGCCTACCGGAATGTATCCTCCGCGTCGTTCGATCTGTTTGGCATTTTGTAAGTCAACGATGTTTGCGACACTTGCTTGAAACTTCGCGAGCGCCGAAGCGGGATTGAATCGCTCCGGATAACCACCGACACCCAGATGTGTTTCTTCACCGTCATGAGCGATCCATGCGATGTAGCCGGGCGCCAGCTCCGGATCCAGGAAGCAAAGCAGGCGCGGTGGTCCTTCGATAACAGCCCCGATAAAAACGCTTTCGGCGCCGACGATCCATTCCTGGTTGAGGTCGAGTTTGAGATCGCGTGCAACGCGTGAGCGAGCGCCGTCGGCTGCGATCAGGTAACGGGTGGTTATGGAGCTGCCGGTGCTGAAGTGTACGGTTAGTTTGCCGTTGTTCTCTGAGTACTCGAGGTAACTTGTTTCCGGCATCCACTGAACACCGGCGACCAGACACTGATTCAGGTATTGCTCGTAGAGTTGGCCCATGCGTCCAATGCGAAACTCATCGTGTTTGCTGACGAGCTCCAGCGCTCGACGGGCTGGTGAATAGAGCGTGACGTATTTTATGGGAGGACCCAGGGACTCAGCAGGGAAGTCGAAGTCGATGAGCGTCTTACGAACGAAGATGCCGGTAGTATGAATTTTCTGGTCGAGCGTCGCCTTCCGATCGATTAGCGCGACCTTCAGACCCTGTTGCGCCAACAGGCGAGCACATTGAAGCCCCGCCAGTCCCGCCCCGATAATCGCCACGTCATAAGTCGCCATGAAGCCCTTTGCCGTACAAAGCCTACGTCGTCGAGGGGCTTGGCGTCAAGTGCTTTACGTAACAAAGGCAGTCCCCAAAAAGCGATTGACGAAACGGTAGTTTGTGAGGGAAATTCGCGCCAGTGACTTCTAACCGGCTTTGCCCGAAAAGTCACTTTGAGTTTCTGATTGCGGCTTAGCCGCCCGATGTGAGGCAGGGCTTTGCCCTGCCGTCAGACTCCTAAAATTTTATAGGGGCTGTGCCCCCGGTTCGGGCCTGGCCCGGAAATGCTTGGGCGAAGCCCGAACCGAGGGCAGAGCCCAAACGGGAAAAAATCAAAAGCTACCGGCGCGGCATAGCCACGCCTCACATCAGTCGGCGAAGCCGCAGCGAAGAGCCTTGAAAGGACTTTTGGGCAAAGCCCTTCTAACCCAAACATTCTCAAGTTCAAGCGACCTGCGTGGAAGCCGTCAGTGACGATTGGAGATGGGCCACCGTACGCTTCAAAGTTTTCAGGCGTGCCGTGGCTCAACGATGGCGAAGAGTGGCCGAAATGCGCGAATTGCAATCAGCATCTGCAACTGTTCCTCCAGCTTAATCTCGACGAGCTTCCCAGCCGTTAATGGGCGAGTTTGGTCAGGGGTTGATCCAGTTGTTCTACTGCACCAATGAAGATCCGTTGTGTGAGGTTGACTGTGAAGCGTTCTTTCCATTCGCCAGAAGTGTGATCGTTAGATTGATTCAGAAGAAAGGTCCTCCACCGGTTGTAGTGGTCCCTGTCATCAAGAATGTCTTTCCGCCGAAAGTGATAACCGGATGGAATGAAGTGTCGTCGTTCAAACCAGAGCCCGTTTTCTCAACCATCGAATCTGACCTCGATGATTGAGTTCGTCTTCGAACACATGAAACCATTTGAAGTAATTGTTGGCGCGACGTCGCTCCCAGAACAATGTTTGTTCTTCGAGCCACCGGTCGTCTCTCGTTGCGAGTTCTTCCAGCGTTTTGGAGCGCACCGCTTCCAATATCCTCAGATAGTGGTTCACGGCGTGCCCTTTGATTTTGCGTCTTGTACGTTCGCCGAGGTCAAGCGCCATTCTCAATTCCGCTGAGTCAGGTCCTTTGAAGCTATCGAAGCCTAAAGTTGACTCTTGATACCATGCTTCCACCGCAGCAATGTGCATTAGAAGGGCCCCGATGGAATTACTGTCTGCATCGTGAAGGTAATCAAGCTGCTCGACATCCAGATCTTCGATCTCAGCCAGGGTGGTCCGCCTCACGTAATTCATCATCGAGACCAGTCGCCCGATCTGTGGCGTATAACCATCAATGCCCGTGATTAAGTAGAGGTTAGTTGGCTTCATGCCCCCACTGATCGGTAGTGCATCAGTCCGAAATTACGCCGAAGGCGTTCGCTAATTTCAGCCCTGGGTTCGAGCGTTCGCGAGAACCCCAGGGGAAACCAATTTAAACTTGCGACGAAACCCTGAAAGGGTTAGGCAGTGGGCGAACCCTTTCAGGGTTTAATGACTTTTTGTGATCTAATCCCAAGGTTGTCGCTGCGCTCCAACCTTGGGCTGAAATTAGCGAACGCCTTCGGCGTAATTCAAAAACTGATGCACTACTCACAGATCCTTAGTGGGAAACTAAAGACTGCTCCCGTGTACTATGGTCCGATTCTTAGATCATGTGGGACCCGTATGTTGGTGCTGGTTGTCGTGGTATTCCCGGCAACATCCGTCAGAGTTGCAACCACTACATACAACCGGCCGTCAAGATCGGTTCCCTCACGACTAGCCACAACCGTGAGCGTCTCACTCCACGTGTTGGAATTCCCGGTAAGTGTACGTAACGGCAGACTCAGTGGAGTTCCGTATTCGTCAGTCACAGTGTAACTGACACTCGCCAGTCCGGAGATTGAATCGCTCCCGTTGCCGTCAATCCTCACGTTGACCGGCTCACCGGTGACGGGCCAAATCAGCGACGGAGTAGCAGTCAATGAAACTACAGGCGCGCTCGTATCAATTTTCAGCGTGATGCTTTTCGCGGTTTCCGAATTATTTGCCCGGTCGATCGATCGATAGAGGATAGTAGTTGTTCCCTCGGTGCTGAAGACAAAGCTTCCGGTATAAGGCAGCCACGTCGTACCACCGTCTGTTGAATATTGAATACTGCCGACGCCGGCGCAGTTATCGTTTGCAGTGAGCGTGATCGCCGGCGCTGCTGTGTACCACCCGTTTTGCCCATTCGGAGTAGCCGGCACAACAGCCGCAGTCGTCTGCGGAGCAAGGATATCGCCTTCTGCATTTACAACCACTCCGGGCGATACGTTGAAGCAGTAGTACAGCGTATCGACGTTGGCTCGGTATAGACCAGGCGCTAAGTCGACCGCACCGAAAAAGCCGCCTCCGTCAGTCATGCCGTTCCTGGTGGAGTTTGTCTCGAGATTTTCGATACTAACCGGTGCAGTGTCGAAAGCTGTTCCGTCGGGTCGAAGGGCTTCGCCTTTTACGTGTCCTAGTGTTGGTGCGACCTTCCATGACAAAGTCGGAATTGCCGCAGCGTCGTTGAAAATGGGAGTCGTTCCTTCCGGTTCATATAGAACGAGACCATTGACTGATTTTCCGGTTGTCAGACCTGATGCAAACTCCGCAAACGGCCTTGCGGGAGTTGCGCCGGGAGGTATAGCAAAAGGATTACTCGCGACGGCGATGTTACTGGTGGCCATCGAAAAGAAGATGATGCCGCTTAAGTTGGTTGGGCCGGAAGTGGGCGTCAGTGTTCGACGCGTTTGCCGGATTGTTCCCTCAACTGCATTGACGAGTGAGCCCTGCCCGAGAATTCCGGCGCGGTTGTATAGATGGTTGCGCAGCCATGAATCCCATTGATCGTATTGCGGGCGTACTGTTGCGGTGTGCTCGGCTTTGTAAGCCATGGGAATCGCAATGTCCAGGATGCCCTCTTCCGTCCACGCCCGCCAATCCTGATACACACGCCAGAATGCTTCGGCGGAATTCCACGCGCTCTCGGTCGAGCCGATCCCGCCGAAGGCGATCAGCGCTGCAGAGATTTTCAGGTGGGGCTTTATTGCAAGCGCATTCAGATACACGCGACGCACGACGTTAGTGATTTGATCGCGTCGCCACTGGTTCCACTGCGGATTATTCGCGGCAGGCGGAGGGCTACCGAGTGGAATATTGAAGTGACGCTGAAAACGTTCAACGCTCGTCGTGTTGTAGCCGATATTGGTTCCCGTCGAAGGCGTTTGACCCGAGATGCCGATCTCAGGGTAGCGAATGCGATCCAGGTGCAACCCGTCGATGTCGTAGTGCTGAACGAGGTGCATTACTACGTTGACTGTGTATTCGGCAGCATTGGGATGACCAAAATCGAGCCAGAAATCGTTGCCAAACCGGTGACCCTGAAAAGCGATAGCTGTGCTGCCGGGAGTAGTGTCAGGGAGCAGAGTGCGCGTCAGCCAGTTGTTTGGACCAGGGACGATGGTGTTTGTCGCTGCGTCATAACCGCCGTGTAAATTGAAAACGTGATTAGGATTTTCTGGTGGAAAGAGATTCGGAGCACGACCCCAGATTGCGTTCATGATAACGAACGCGTGTACCTCGATGCCCTCGGCATGAGCGACGTCGATGATGTCCTGCAGCGGGTCGAAACCTGGCTGAATGGGCACGCGATCTCCCATCGGTTCGAGTGAATTCAGATACCATGAATCACCACGCCGTCGTACTTGAACGAACAACGCATTTGCTTTCGCCGCCTTCGCGTTATTCGCCATGTTCACCACGTCAGTGTGGTTGTTGAGATTCGTGTTGAATGTATCAACCCAGAAAGCGCGGTATTCAGTTCTTACCTGTGCGTGGGTTGAAGAGGATATGACTAGCACTAGAAGCGTGAGAGCGATTCTCACACAGTTTCTCGAGTGATAAATTTTCATAGGTGGACCGGGAGTTGTACTCTGCGGGGGAATTGAGCGAGAGAGGATTGTTAACGTCGCATTAGTTTCTTGTCAAGATCGGGGTGACCGCGTTTGTTAGATCAGAAAGCACGTAGCGATGGTGAACGACGGACTGCTTTGATCGGACAGATGATAGTTGCGGTTGATAGCGGAAACTTGGACCAGGCGCTCGCGGAACTCGAGAAGCATATCTTTGCTCCGTTAAGAGCAGCATGTTTATATCACGTCGGGAATTTATAAGTGAGGTGGCGTGAATGCGGATCAGCTCAGTCTCTTTCACCCGCTCGGCTTCGGCGCTGCAGGAGAGTGAAGATGACAAGAAATAGTATTACTGCTGTCAGTAAAGCAACGGAAAAGAGTGTGGCACTAACGCCGCCGGCTACGGCCGCAATGCCGGAAGACTCAGCGGTGGGGAAAACGGTGCGAAGAAAGGGCCCTAGAATCAGCTTCAGGATGGGAGAGAAAACATAAAGCACGGCTCCGATAAACGTGAGAGCCACGGATAGGATGAGTGATAAAGACAGATTTCGGATGATGCGAGCGTCCATCAATTATCTGCTTCTGCGGCTCCAGACCTGACCACCTGAATCCTGGTTCATCCGCGGCTTATCACCTAAGTTCGGCTTTCCGGTCCAGTGCTGCGCTCTCGTTTGGCGCGAAATCATTTGTGCCACCTGGCCCTCCAGAAATACGAGAAGGTATCCAGCCGCCAGCGCCACAACAACCACAAAAACCAAAAGGTATTGCAACTTACCACTCATATTTCTGGCCTTGCTCCAAACTTATTAAGCGCGATTCTGCACAGTACAGTGTAATGCACCGGTGCCCATTATCCCGCTAAGCTGTTGAAGGTGTGCATGGAGGCGGCGATCGGAATCGAACCGATGAATAAAGGTTTTGCAGACCTCTGCCTTACCACTTGGCTACGCCGCCATACCGGTGAGAATAAAGGATGAAGGCGGAAAGATGAAGCAGCACCTTGCTCGAAAGCACTATGCTTTCGTCCTTCATCCGCCCGCCTTCATCCTTGATTTCGTGGAGCGGGAGACGAGATTTGAACTCGCGACCCTCGCCTTGGCAAGGCGATGCTCTACCACTGAGCTACTCCCGCTTTCTAAGAAAACCTACCAAAAACGCAGTTTTCAAAGTGGTGGAACGCAATGTACCCCTTTTTGTACCCCTCAGTCAAACATCACCGCTGTTAGGCCGAAGCCGATTCCTGTGGCGCGAAGACCGTCTCAGTAGTGGACCTTTTGGATGAAGTCCACATCCGGAGCGGCATCCCGCGGGGGCTCAGTAGTCGGGTAGCCGCCGAAGATAATTTTCATTAGCCTGCGGAGCGGCGGAGTCGCAGTTTAGTAAGTAGAAAATCGTCGGAACAAACAATCTGGGCGACCCGCCAAGGGGGCGTCAGCCTGACAGGATTTACATGATTTATCAGGATTAACAAGATTCCTGCAGACAAGTTTACGCGCGCGTCCAGCTCCTGCTCCTGCTGTGGCGAATCGTGCCCATCCTGTAATCCTGTCACTGGTTTTTGAAGCGCACGTTGAAGTCAGAAACCTTCTGACACGGCTTCAGTTCGATCTCAGCCTTCAGCGCCTCCGCCTCACGCCGGAGTTTGGTGCGGTAGGCTGTCGAGTCAGGCGAGCGCAGCTTCGTCGGTGATTCATCCCCGGACACACGAGCCAGCACTAGATAGCGTCCCGGTGCAACCTGGTCAAACGCAACTTTCCCATCCGCGCCTACTGCCGTGTCATAGAATCGCAACGGATCTTCGGCTCCCTCCTTTTCTGCCGGAACCAGGTACACGTGCAGCTTCTCGGGCAAAGTCTCTCCTTCACTCAACGCAATCTGTCCGCGCACTGACGCAGCGCCTTGCGCAAGTGTGATTGTCAATCCATTCAGTCGCTCACCCGGCTTCAACGTGGTCCAACTGCGCGCCGCGTCGACCGGTTTTACGCCCGTTGTAAGCATGATCGACTTCAGATACCAATCTTTCGCAAAGTGCTCAGTCGTAAAGTAGTAGCGATTAGGCAGCAGGTTTTTCAGCGAGACGTTACCTCGCTCATCAGCATTCGACCTCGGCAGGAAAAACTTGAGCATGCCCTTCAGAGGGTTAATCCCGCCACTCTCTGCAGAAAAGAGCGTCTCAGTCAAAACCAGACGTTGCTTGTCGGTGCACTCAGTTGCTTTCGTTTCCTCCAGCACCACACGGCCGGTAACAGAGCTCGATGGTTGCACCACCAACTGAACACCACCAACGTCAGCTCCTCTTACCTTAAGCTGTTTCGCGTCCGAAAACATGAACTCGCTGTTGCCCAGATGCGACATAGCGACAATGTAGTAATCGCCGTCATCAACGCCCTGAATCATGAAGCCTCGATCCGCAGGAGACTGAAAGGCCCTCGTTTCCCATTGAGGTCCGCTAGCCGAAAGGAGGGTGATCACGGATACATTAGTACGTTCTGTTGTAATCACGTTTCCACTGATCGCGTGTCCCGAATCGCCGCGATACTGAATATCCACACCATTGCTTTCCGCACCCGCACGGACGGCGATTTCCCGTGCCGTCTCTCGCGTCGAAGACGGCGCGTAAGTTGGAACGTCACCATCGAAAGGGTCTGCAGTCGGCCGAGGAGGATCGCCGCCGCCTCCGGCCCATACGACGAAGGTTCCTTCCTGCAGACCGTAGATTCGATAGACACCTCGATCGTCAGTGCGATCTGCTGAGCCGAGTATGTTGTAAGGAAACGATAAGCTGTCGCTCGGGTCGACCATCAGCGCCCGTACATTGACTCCCACTACCGGTTCGCCTGCCTGATTCGTAACGGTGCCGGTGATCACACCTCCTTTGGTAAGCACGAGGGTCACAGAATCGCCGGCTCGATGGACGTTGGCTTGAATATCTTCCAGATCGCGAAGCAGTGGCGCGTAACCCTGGAGAAACGGGAAGAGGACATAGGTAACCGGTTGCAGTCCAGTCACTTCAAACTTGCCTTCGCTATCGGTGGTTGTGTTGGTGTGTTCAATTTGCAAAGAGCCGAACCGCTTGATGAGGACACGAGCGTT
>DASUPZ010000145.1:0-17127 GCA_036280855.1 Pyrinomonadaceae bacterium
GTGGCTGATGGGCGAGATGTCCAGCTACATAGAGCGCGAAGGGCTACAGGGACGGATCAGGTTCACTGGATACATCGCGGATGAAGACCTGCGGGCGCTTTACAGCTCGTGTGCCGTGTGTGTTTATCCGTCGTTGTACGAGGGGTTCGGATTTCCGCCGCTCGAGGCCATGAGCTGCGGCGCGCCGGTGATAGCCGCGGACGTGCCGAGCCTGCATGAGACTGTCGGAGGGGCTGCTTTGCGGGTTCCGCCGACGGACGTTCAGCAGCTTGCGCGGGCTCTCGTGGAGATGCTTACCGATGAACAGAAGCGCGCGCATTTCTCTCGCGCCGGAATGGAATGGGCTGCGAAGTTTACCTGGGAACGAACCGCTCAGCAGACCCTCGAGGTTTATAGAGACGCAATAAGCGCAAAGCAAAAGCGCAAATGAGGTTTCCCTGCATTTGCGCTTTTACGTGCTTTGTAACTACTTTTAGAACTTCTCGCGATATTCAACCGACCAGACAAACCCGAAGATCAGGTGTCTGAAATCGCCCGCGGGTATGTTGCCGCGGCCGTTGGTCAGAACGTCAACCCAGTCGTTGTAGCCGGCGTCTTCCGGATCGCGGTTCAGGTAGCCAAAGTATTGCATCGCCACGAACGCCTTGAAGAAGAAGGCATCAAAAACTACCTTCTGCTCGATGAAGGCGCGCAACGTCTGGGCCGCGGTAAACTGGCCGCTCGACATGCGGTTGATCAGCTCCTGACGACCAAACTGCGGTGGCTGTCCGGGCTGAGTTGTCGCGGTTGCCGGCAGCGTCACGCCTGCTGTCTGTTCGAGCTTGCCGATAAACTGCGCTGCGTTGGCAGCGCTGGTCAGGCCGGAGTAGATTGCAGTGAACGCCGGGCGAGCCATGAAATCGTTGATAAACGAGGCGCGTGCGGTTTCCAGGTCGGTTGGCGACGTGATGCCGTTGAGCCGGCGCATGTCAGGCTTAAACTGCGAGAGCAGCGGGCGTCCGCCAAGCGCGGCGTGGTAGTAGCGATAAATCCAGTAACCTTTTTCGCCGAACTCAGTCGAGCGGAAGAAACCGGACGACACGTGAACGCGGTCGCAAGCCGGGTCCGCGCCGAGTTTTCCCTGGTTCGTGCAGTTTTGCAGCACTGAAAGCCAGTCGTTGAAGCCGCCCTGGTCGGGCATGCGGCCGAGAAAATCAACGTACTGCTGAAACACGAAGTAGTCGTTGTCCTCGAAGGTGAGCACCTGGTTCGTGCCCGGACGCAGCCGCAAAGGCTTAACTTTGATGTTTCCGTAAAACAGCTCGGAAGGTAGATTTGGATCCTCGGTTACGATGCGTAGTGTTGGGGGTGTCTGGGCAAGGGTCACATTGGCGACAACCACAATAGTTAAAACTATCGCTAATAACTTCATTTCGGCTCCTTGAACATTTGAATCACTTCGACGGTAAAATTTGTGAGGCGCAGGGTTTTACCTTGGGGCGACCGATGCTCGGGAAAGCGCTACTTCCTAAGCGGGACTGATTCTAGCAACCTGCTCTCATGCTCGTCAATGAAACGGTCAGATTGACACTGTGAAATCGGGCGCCTCCTTGGAGTGCGGTGACTTGTCACCGCTTTGGTCCCACCTCGGAAAGAGGTTCCACCGCCGGACCAAAGCGGCGACAAGTCGCCGCACTCCAAGGAGGCGCTCAAGCTAAATGATAAATTTTCCCAAACGTTTGTTAGCGTCCATCATCGCCGGGCTTCTCGGCCTGTGGCTGTTTCATATCCCGCAGTTTGCCTCAAACTTCGACAAATTTCCTGGCGACCGCGGCGATGCGCGGCTGGTCGTCTATTTAATGGAACACTGGTATCAGGTGTTCCAGGGAATGGCGAACTGGCGTTCGCCGTCGATGTTTTACCCCGCCGAGGGAACCATCGGCTACGCGGACCTCATGCTGGGTTTGGGAATCGTCCACTCAGTCTTTCGCGCGCTCGGCCTCGGGATGTTCGAAGCCGCCGAGGCGACGATCATCCTGCTGAACTTCCTGAACTACCTCGTCTGCTTCATCCTGTTGAACCGCGTATTGAAGTTGAACTTGCTCGCCTCGATCGCCGGTGCTGCCTTCTTTGCGTTCAACAATCCGAAGCTGGTCCAACTCGGCCACACGCAGTTGCAGCCTCTGCTGTTTCTTCCTCTCGCCGTGATTGGCGTCGTTCTCTTTGTTCAGAAGCGAGACACGCTTAGTCAGAAACAAGCCTTCGGACTGATGACGTTGTCGGGCATTTCTCTCGCGCTTCAGTTGATGACGGGTTTTTATACCGGCTGGTTCTTCATCTTCTGGTCCGGTTTGTTCCTGATCCTTGCTTTGCTTTTCAAGACGACAAGGAGCGTGATCGTCGATCAAGTGAAGAGGTTTTGGCCCGCGCTGCTTGGCGCGCTCGGTGTCTTCCTTGTCGCTTTAATTCCTTTTGTGATCGCGTACCTGCCGATCGTGAGATCTGTGGGCGGCCGTCCGTATCACGAGATCGTTGGTTTCATTCCCGTGCGATGGTCGCTGCTGCTTATGAGCGATCGAAATTACCTGTGGGGAACGATCTCTGAAAACATTCTGACCAAACATCCCCTGCATCTGGAGCTTCAGATCGCGATCGGGCTCATACCGTCGCTCGCATGGCTTGCTTTAACGCTGATCGCGATCTGGTTCATGATCAGGAGCACGCGATACAAACTCAAACCCGCGCACCTGTTTCTCGTACTCATGATCGTGGCCACGAGCCTGGTCTACCTGCTCGGGATGAGATACTGGGACTTCAGCCCGTGGAAATTCGTTCACGCGTTTGTTCCGGGCGCGCAGGCGATCAGGGCCGTGTCTCGTTATGCCCTCGTGATGGCGCTGCCGATGGCTATCGGCTTTGCGTTCCTGATCCATTTCATTTTCGAACGGATTGCGCAAAGCCCATCTCCGCGTCGAATCGTTTTATCCGCGTTCCTGGTTTTGATCAGCGGCTTTGGACTATTCGAACAGTTTGCCGCGCCCCAGGGTTTCGACGGTTTTTCGATCAAGGCGGAAAACGAGTATCTCAATAGACTCGCCCACTCGTTGCCTGACAACTGCTCTTCGTTTTACGTCGCTGCTAAAACAACCGCTCTTCACAGTCAGTTCGAGTATCACGTCGATGCGGCGCTCGTTTCCGCGATCAAAGGTGTGCCGACATTGAATGGTTACAGCGGTCAACTGCCCATGAACTGGCACCTGTGGGACGTGATGGGCGGCCCTGCTTATGACGCGAATGTCAAAAGCTGGATCGCGGAGCGACAAGTAAAAGGAGAAGTGTGCCGCGTGTTCGTCACCGAGACGAACGCGGCGACGAACCTTGGGGACATCGCCGACAACGAGCCGTTCATCCGGCAGCAGTATCTCGACATCCTTCGCCGCGAACCCGATCAACCGGGGCTGCAAACGTGGTTGGCGAAGCTCAACAACTGCACGCGACAGGGCGGCCGCGGTGCAGATCCGAGTTGCGACCGCGTAAGTGTCTCGATGGGTATTCTGGAATCGAGCGAGTTCATCGAGAGAAGTGGCTTCGTACTTCGACTTTACTTTGCAGCACTCGGCCGCCGTCCCTCATTCACCGAATTCACCGGAGATCGCGCGGCGATCGTCACCGCGCCCGCAGAGGAACTGCCGGCCGCAAAGCAACGATTGATCGCGGATTTAATCGAGCGCCCGGAATTCAAGGCCCGCCAGGACCAACTCAGCGCCGATAACCTACTGGCCCTGATCGAAGATCCGGAAACAATCCGCGCATACAGGGATTCGTCATACGTACTCATGCAATTCTTCGCAAACCTGAACCGCGATCCACACACGTGGGAATACAACTCGCGTTTGAAACGACTCCACTTCACCGGCGAATACCGGCAGTTGATCTTCGACTTTCTGTATTCAGTCGAGTACCGAAAACGCTTTGGCTATGTTAATTAGTAGCCGCAGGAAAGCACATCATGCCCACTGAGAAGCTCGACTACCCCGCCTGCCTTTCGGTTGTCATGCCTGTCTACAACGAGGAATCGACGTTGGCGCAGGTTGTGCGCAAGCTCCTGCTTTTGCCCCACGTGCTCGAAATCGTCATCGTCGACGACTGCTCCACCGATCGAAGTGCGGAGATTGCACACGCATTGAGCCGGTCTGATCCGCGGGTGCGTGTGGCGCAACAAGAGAAGAACTCAGGCAAGACTGCGGCGCTTCGCGCAGGATTTGCGCTTACGCGTGGAGAGATCGTCATCGTTCAGGATGCGGATCTCGAGTACGATCCGGAAGAGATCCCGCTCGTGATCAAGCCGATACTCGATGGTCATGCGGACGTTGTGTTTGGCTCGCGTTTTCTGGTCCGGCGGGCGACGCGCGTGCTGTATTTCTATCACTACGTCGCGAACAAGTTTCTCACCTTCACTTCGAACGTCTTTACCAACCTCAACATGACGGACATCGAGACGGGTTACAAAGCGTTTCGTGGCGACATCATTCGCAACATGGTGATCGTGTCGAGCGGCTTTGGGTTTGAGATTGAAGCTACGGCGAAAGTCGCGAAGCTGGGTTGTGCGATTTACGAAGTGCCGATTAGCTACTACGGCCGGACGTATGCAGAGGGCAAGAAGATAGGGATGAAAGATGGTCTGTGGGCGCTGTGGTTAATCTTCAGGTTCAATTTGTTTTGTGGATTGAAGTCATCTTTTAGAGAGCAGGGATTTACAAGAAAAGTCGTTTTACAGGATTTACATGATTACCAGGATTGACATGTAAATCCTGTTAATCATGTTAATCCTGTCAGCAGTTGAAGTAGGGATTCACGGACCTGGTCGCGGGTGAACCGTGAGAGGACGTACTCGCGGCCACGGGCGCCCATGGCTGCAAGTTCAACCCCATCGCTCAACATCTTCGTCAGTGTTGAGGCGAAGGTTTCGTAATCGCGATAAATCCCGCCGGCGCCGCTTTCATTTACATGGTCCACGAGCACTTCGCTCACGCCGCTCGCCAGCACCGGCGCCCGTTGGACCATCGCCTCAAGGGTCACAATACTGAAACTCTCGTTGCCTGACGGCATCACGAAGATCTTCGCGCCCGCCATCAAACGCAGTTTCTCCTCGTGATCGACAAAACCACGAAACTCGATGTCAGGATGCGCAGGCACCGGCATGTCGTCTTTACCCGTTAACAGCAGTTGCAGGTTTGACGGGTTTTGTTTTTTGAACTCGATGAAGTGGTTGAAGAGATCCACGCACCCTTTGTTCGGATCGATGCGGCCGCAGTAGAGAAGGTACGGACGATCGAGTTGCGCCGGCTCTCGTAAATCAGTATCCAGACTCATCGACACAACCTCGCCCGGCAACTCGCCCCACAGCTTCACGCCAACACGCCGCTCAGCTTCCGTTAACCACACCAGCTTACGTGCGCGATGCGCGGCATGCTTGAACGCAGACAGGTACGCGGTCTTCTCGTCATGCAGCGTCGGCGCGAGCAGTGCCGTGTGTTTGGGCACCTGGAAGATTCCGAAGTACGTCGTCGGATACAGGTAAGTCGTAAAGATGATCGCCTGGTAATCAGCCCACCGCTCACGCAAAAACTGCAACAGCGCTTCCGAGTACGGCCCCTGCGTTTTGATGAACTCTTCCTGAAGCGCAATGCTCCACGGCAGACGGCGCGAACTCTTCTCATCGCCGCCGTTCCGCTTCGAGTACTGATCAAAATCACGAAAAAGTTTGTGCAGGAGAACGCCCCAGTAAGGCGTGCGTCCAATCGTCACGGGAAAGCGATGAATCGCAACGTCCTCGCGCATCTCCACACCTGCCGGAAGTACGTTGGTCCAATGCTGGATATCGATGGCGGTCGTCGTGAGGATGTCGACCTGGTAGACGTCTTTGAGTAAAGTCGCGTAGTGCCACGCCAGCGATTCCGATCCGCCGACGATGCTTTCATGACAACGCTGAACGACGATTGCGACTTTGTTCATATCAAACTTGCGCCACTGAGTGCAGCGATAAAACTTTCCCCGATCCGTTCGTTACTGAAGCACTGCTCGTATCTCTGCCGGCCCAGCAAACCAAGCTCGACACTCACCGATTCGTCACGATTGAGATAATCGATGGACGCAGCGAGCAGGTAAGGATTGCGTTCCTGCCACACGAGTCCCGCGTTGCCGACAGTAGCGGGAATTGCCGACGACGCGCACGCGATGATTGGGACTTTCAGCGCCATCGCTTCGACGAGCGGCACGCAAAAACCTTCGTGCCCGCTGGTCAGCATGAAGAAGTCTGCCGCGAGGTAATAGGCCTTGAGCTGTTCATCAGACACGCCACCCGTGAAAACAACCGAGTCTTCCAGACCAAGACTCACCACCAACTCTCTGAGCCATTGCGAATACTTTGTAAGCGGCCCATCTTCTTTTCCGACGATTAACAAACGCGCTTCAGGATTGTATTCACGCCGGTAAATCGCGAGGGCGTCGATCAACGCCGCGTGTCCCTTGTTCGGCGCAACGCGGCCGACCATCAGCACATTCACCTGGTCATTCACATACTGGTCCAACACTGTTGCATCGGGTGCGAGCGACTCGAGCTTGTGAACGTGATGAAACGGCGCTACCACGTGGCATTCGTCAACGCCCTCGTGAAGCAACTCAGACGCGTTGTATTCAGAGTCGGCGAGATAAAGATTGCAACCTGCGCGGGCGATGTCTTTGATCTGCTCTCGACCCTGACGGCAGACGTTCTCGTAGTCGACACTCACGCCTGCAAAAAACTCGGGCGGCGTGATGTTGTGGTATTTGACCGCTGTTCGACACGGCAGATCGTGAAGCAGTTGCAGACCGAAGTTCCAGCCCATCGAGTAGTGATAGATCAGGAGATCGTCAGCGTCGCGAAGGAAGTCTTTGATCTTTGTCGCGGGCGAAGCCTCAACGCCTTGAGCTTTGATCTCGTTTGCAAAGAGGCGCGCCTCATGCCCGCGTTGCTTCAACGCAGCCTGCATGCCGTAGAGGTCGTTGCTGATGGCGTCGGCGGTGGTGAGGAGTGGTGTCAGGAGTGCGATGCGGCGCAATGCTCTTGTGTCTCCTATTATGCCTTGCGCGCGATGGCTGCAAAATCTCGCGGTCCAAAAAACCAAAGGTCCAACTGCTGCGAGCCCTCGGATTCGCCCGTGAACGGGCTGTTCTCCACCGGATGAAGATAATGCAGATGCAGATCGCCGAATCCCTGGCGATCTAAAAGAAAGATCAGCGTCTGCGGGTAGATGGGCTTGTAATGAGTCGGATCAGCGTGGAAATTGCACGCGGCCACGACGAGATTTTCCGGGCTTGGCGTTTCGAGAATCAGCAAGCCGCCGGGCCTTAGTGCGCGTTTGACTTCGTCGAGCAGGCGGATGAGTTTGCCGATGTTGAAGTGCTCGATCAAATGAAAGACGGTGACCAGATCGAGGCTGTTGTCCGGTTGCTGGCCCAGGTAGACCATCATCTCCGCGCTCACGACGTCGAGACCTTGTTGCCGGGAACGTTCGGCGAGCACTTCGTTGACTTCGACACCGCGCGGATTGAAGCCTTGCGCGCGAAGCAGCGCGAGCCAGTCGCCACGGCCGCTGCCCACGTCCAGAATCTGGCTCTCAGGTTTCAGGTGCGCGAGAAATGGCAGGTAAAACCGCAGACGCTCTTCGACTTCCTCCGCGCTGCCCCGAAACTGTTCTTCAAACGCACTGTAAAACTGGTCCCACTCGCGCAGCTCGTCGATCGTGCGGTTCTCTTCGGTGGCGAGATTTCGTGCGAGAGTGTTCACATCGGTTTTCAGGCTGTCGAGAACAGATTGATGCGTGCCGAGTTCCTGCGATAGCGTTTGCGAAACGTCTGTCAGGCGATTAGACAAAAGCAACAACTCAGCTTCAGCCCGCTGCAACTTTTGCTGTTCCGCGAGCAGCCCGCTGAGAATCCTTTCGTTCACACGCGTTTCGAGCGCGTGCAACTGATCCGGAATCGTGGCAAGCGACGAGGTATGACGATCCAGCTCACCTGTAACTGCTCGTTGCGTGTCGTTGAGGTGGTCCGCGATTGCTAACTGCTGGGCCACGAGATACCCCTGAAACTCTCGCTGGTGTCGAACCATCGCCGGCAGTCGAGCGAGTACGATTAACATCTGAAGCAGGTAACCGGCGATCGGTATGCGTTCGAGAGTGCGAACGGCCGCAGGGAAACGCAGGCCTTTGATTGTGACGTTGTTCAGCTTGCCCTCATCCGAATAGCGCAGGCTGGAGAGGATATCGATCTTGTTGTAAACACCACTTCGCAGCAGCGTTAAGTTGTGCAGAAATCCGGCTTCGTCCGGCTCGCGTTTGAGAATTGCGCGATAAGCATTCGTTACGAAATCGCGATCGTGATACTTCGTGAAGCCGCTGACGTGATAAGTGTTGTCACTGCGAAGGGCGAACTCCGTCGAGAGCTTTAACAGAGGCCGGTGAGGTGTTTGCTTCACTTCAAGCAGCGAGACTCTGCCGTCAGAATTGTAAGCAGCGAGATTTGGGTGTCGCCGCGTGGCTGCTTCTCTGATGGTGCTCATCAGTTGATCGACGTCGAGCTCGGAAGTCTTCATCATTTAGCCACGGATAAACGCGGATTAGGAACACGGATTGTGGCCGCGGTGGCGTCGAGATTTGCGACGCCTTCCATTGGAGTGCCGCTTACGACCTGAAAAAATGACGCGCCGTCGAGCCAGTCGAAACTGATGGCATCAACGCTGTGCGCCGCGACGGTGATCGAATAGTTGTCCGGCGCGAGCCAGCAGTTGAAGGAGAAGCTCGCTTCGACGATCTCACCTGCCTGGACCGGTCCGATGCCGGCGCGTTGAATGTCAGTATTCGTGCCGTACAGGTGAATGCCATGCCGGTTGCGGATCAGGAATCCGAACACCGGTTCCTCGACGGGTTTATGAAACATGACGTACATGCGCAACAGCACCTGTTCGCCTGTTTCGACGATCTCTACTCGATGGCGCGACGTGTCGAGTAGCTCAACGGAGACCACTTCCGCATCGCCGTTTCCGTGACGGAAAGTATAACTGGGTCGCTCCGTGAAATCCGTGATATCGGCATCGTCAGCGGTTTCCACGCGAGAAACAGACTCCTCATAAGCCGTCTCTCGCGCCATGATCAGCTTCTGATAGTGATTCAACACATCCGCTGGTGTTCCATCAGCTTCCACGCGCCCGCCGTTCAGCAGAATCGCGCGACTACACAGCGCGCGCACGGCACCCGGATCGTGCGAGACAAACAGTATCGTCGTTCCATTCTGCTGCATCTCCTTAATCCGCCGCGTGCAACGATGCTGAAACACCGCATCACCCACGGCCAGCGCCTCGTCGATGATCAGGATTTGCGGCGCGACAGCGATAGCAGCGGCGAATGCGAGCCGGATGTACATCCCACTCGAATAAGTTTTCAACGGCTGGTAGATGAAGTCGCCAATCTCGGCGAAGCTGGCGATCTCCGGCAGCAGGCTTTCAGTTTCACTTTTCGACAAACCCATCAGCGCCGTGTTCATGAAGATGTTTTCAATCCCGGTGAACTCCGGGTTGAACCCGGCGCCGAGTTCGAGCAAGGCTGCGACGCGCCCGTCGAGCCACACGGATCCGTGCGTCGGTTCGAGTGTGCCCGTGATGATCTGCAACAGCGTCGACTTACCCGAACCGTTTGGTCCAACGATGCCGGTGGTGGTGCCGGCTTCGATTTCGAAAGTGACGTCTCTGAGTGCCCAGAATTCCCGATGGGCTTTCAAGCGACCGCGCGTCAGCGTCTCTTTCAGCCGGTCAGCGGGCCGGTTGTATATCCGGTATTGCTTTGAAACGGCTTCGACGCGGAGTGCAGCGGGCATGATTCAATCAAAAGCTCTGGGCCTTTGCGCCCTGACGGGATCCTGTCTCCAGAGTGGTGGCCGCAAGGTCCGCCTGAACCATCTCTTTGATCAACTCACGAAACGTGTAAGTTGGTTCCCAGCCGAGCACGCGACGCGCTTTGGAAGGATCGCCGATCAACAGATCGACTTCCGATGGACGATAGTAACGTTCGTCAACTTTGACGAAGTCGTGATAATCAAGACCAGCTTCCGCAAACGCGATCTCGCAAAGCTCGCGAACGCTGTGAGTCTCTCCTGTGGCGATCACGAAATCGTCCGGTTCCGCTTGTTGAAGCATGAGGTGCATCGCTCGCACGTAATCTTTCGCATGGCCCCAATCGCGTTTCGCATCGAGATTGCCGATTCGCAGTTCCGACGCGAGGCCTAATTTGATCCGGGCGACCGTGCTCGTAGTCTTACGCGTGACAAACTCGAAACCACGACGCGGGCTCTCGTGATTGAACAGCATTCCACTTACGCAGAAAAGCCCGTAGGCCTCGCGATAATTCCGCGTCAGGTGAAAGCCGGCGACTTTACTGATCCCATAAGGGCTGCGCGGTTGAAACGGCGTGGTCTCTTTTTGCGGCACTTCGTTTACGTTGCCGAACATCTCGCTCGAGCCGGCGAAATAAAACCGGCACTTCGGGCGCAACTCGCGCAATGCGGCGAGCACGTAGTGTGTGCCGTTGATGTTCATGTTCATCGTCGAGAAGCCGTCGGCAAAACTCTCGGCGACGAAACTTTGAGCGGCGAGGTGATAACACTCGTCGAAATCATATTTACTAAAAACGTGGAAGATGCTGGCGTAACTTTCAAGGCTGGTGGGATGCAGCGTTACACGATCGATCAGGTGGGCGATACGGCTGAACCTCTTTTCGGGTGCTTCGAGGGCCACCCGGCGCACCAGGCCGTGGACTTCATAGCCGAGACCCAGCAGGTAGTCGGCCAGATAACTACCGTCCTGGCCCGTGATTCCAGTAATCAGCGCTCTCTTGGTCACAAATTCCTCCTCCGCTTTGGACAGGATTGGCAAGATTACCAGAATTTACATGTGAATCATGAGAATCGTGCAAATCCTGTCTATGCTTGCGAATAGCGGGGCTTCTGCTAAAATGACCGTTCTTTGTCGCTGCTCAGCTCCCCGAATGGCATCAAATCTTTGCTCTTACCCGTCTTTATCGCGGAGGAATTTGTGAAGCAAGTTCTCTGGTTCTTGTGCGCCTGCATCGTGACTGTGCTGATCGGCGGCTCGCTTGTCTCCGTCTCGGCCCAAACGTCAACTCCTACACCTGACCCTTTCATCGTCCAGGTGACTTCCGTAAACGCAGGTTTCAACTCCGTGATGGGCGACGTCAGCGCCAACGGACGTTTCGTCGTTTTCATTTCCAACGGTGACGTTTCCACTGAAAGAACCGCAAGCCGGAACAACGCCGACGGCAATCGCGAGATCTTTCTATACGACTACGCGCAACGCCGGATTTTCCAGATCACAAACACGAAACACGTTCCGAATCCGGCGCCATCGCCAAGCCCGACTCCGACGCCGAGTCCAACACCAACACCGAGTCCAACGCCGACCCCTTCGCCAACGCCGGCCGATTTGACCCAGGTGAAGATCGAGATCGACAACCGGACACCCATGATCTCGCTGGCCCCGGCGCTTTCCGGCGGCACGCGCGTTTACAAGATCGTCTTCAGCTCCAACGCTCCGAATCCCGCTAGCTTCGACGGCACTGAAGGCACACTCGCCACCGACGCCAATTCCGAAATCTGGATCTACACACTTCCGGCAGTCGCGGATGTAGATCTAACTCTCGGCACGGATTTACCACTTCAGGATCTCGCCGCAGGCACGTTCGAACGGGTCACTAATACTCCCGCGAGTCGCTTACCGATAGCCGGTTCGCCCACTGCCGCACCGTTCTTCGCCGACGACAATCGCGAAGTGACGATCTCCGATAACGGAAGCCTGATCGCCTTCATATCAACGCGAAATCTTGCCGGTGGCAACGCCGATGGAAACCCGGAATTGTTCTTCTTCAACGATGGTGACAACACGTTCATTCAGGCGACTGATACCGAAGATGAAAATCCCGATATTGGTTTAATTTTTCAGAGTAATCCCTCTCTGTCTGCTGATGGGACCAAGGTCGCCTTTCTCTCAACTGCGAACCTCGACGACACGAACAATGCCGATGAGAACGCAGAGATCTTTTTTGCAGAGGTCGGCGCCGGCGGTTTGACCGAGCTCGTCCAGGTCACGCGCACGCAGAATGGACAGCAAAATGCCAATGTTCTTAGTCAGGGCCGTCGATTAAGTCGCGACGGCGCATTCATCGCCTTCGAATCGCGGGCGACTGATCCAAAGGCGAATACGGCAGTTACCAACTTCTTCCTGGGAATGTTTGTTTACACGGTGTCGAGTGATACGTTCAACGAGATCGGCACGCGTCCGAACTTTACCGACCTCATTCGCTTCCCAACCTTTACTGACTACAACGCATCGCTCTCCCCGTCGAGTCTTGTGTTTGCTTCAGCCGTAAACATGCGACCCGATGGCACGCTGCCGCCTCAATCGGCTGCGGCCGAGGGTTTGAATCCGCAGAATTCGCCGCAGGTTTTCCTGACGCAGCTTCCGCCGTCGTCGTCCAATACGTTTGTTCGTCTGACGAACGTTGCGGCACTGGCTAGTTTTGGCGGCACGCGTCCGGTACCGAGCGAGACTCGTAAGCGCATCGCGTTTCCACTCGGAGGCGCGGAACTGGGCGGCGGCAATCTGGACGGATCGATCGAGCTTTTCTATTTGATAACGCCGCAAGTCACTGCAACATCTGCGGCAACCCTCTCGTTCTTCACGGGCGCGAGCAACATGCCCGTAACTGCTGCGACGCCGGTTCCCAGTCCAAGTCCGAGTCCGACACCAATACCGAGTCCAGTTCCGGGACAGCCGATCGGTCTCGCGCCCGGTGAGTTGAGTATTGTTCGTTCGACTGTCGCACTTGCTCCGGCAGACGCGACCGCAAGTGGAGCTTCGGAAACGAGGCGTACTCCGGCCTTGCCTGTCGAACTCAATGGCGTTTCGCTTTCGGTGGGCGGCGCCGCCGCGGGACTCTACTTTGTCGGCAACGCGAGCAAGCAGATCAATTTCGTGATGCCGATCGGTGCGCCTTTTGGTGTTCGCACCGTAGCCGTCAACATTCTCGACGCTGGCGCCAACACTGACACGCTTCTTCGTGGGCTCCTCCTCGTGTTGCCCGGACAGCCGGACATCTTTACCACCACGAACGATGAGGGCGGGCGAGCAATTGCCTTCAACGTCACCAACCCGAACGCGCGAACGACCGAGCCGTTTTCCGTAACGTCGCCCGATGCAACTGGAGCCAGCGTTCCGACGATCATTGAGCTAAGCGTGACGGGCATCCGTGGGGCCGCGCCCAGCGAAATCACCGTGACCGTGGGCACGACTACAATTAGCGGCGCTGCGATCAATCTCGTTCAGCCAAACCGGGAAATGCCCGGTTTCGACATCATCAATTTCACGCTGCCTGCCTCGCTTGCCGGGGCCGGCGACGTCCCGATACAGGTAACTTTCACGCGCGCAGGTTTCACAGCGGTGAGCCGCCCGGCCGCCACCGCGCCACGTATCACGATTAATTAAGGAAAACGATATAGGTCGTATAGGTCCTATAGGACCTATATCGTGTAAATCTCGAAAATCCTGTTAATCCTGTCTAAAAGCGTGCTACGATGCCGCGGCCCACGGGCTCATCCTCGCCCAGGACGTTCTGATGAAGTATCCGGTAGCGATCATCGCCACTCTGGCGCTCTTTTTGTCTCTCGGTTCGAGAGAGCGCCTCGAGATGCGCGATTCCTTCGAGTTTGAGCCTGCCGCACAGACCGTTCGCAAAATACGCTGGCCCAGGAAGACGATCGAGCTCGCGCTCTCGAACTCTCTGCTCTCGCCAGGCACGAACATCAAGCCCAACAGCGACGTGGAAGGTGCAGTGCGACGTGCGCTCGCACGCTGGTCCAATCTGACCAACATCAACTTCGTCGTGACGTGGTCGCCGGTGATTTCGGTGAGCCCGGCTGACGAGGGCGACGGCATCAGCCTCATCACGATTGCGACGACACCTGAAAACGAAGCTTTCAATTCCGACGCAACCACGGGACGCACGCGCGTATTTTTCGATCCGCAAACCGGCAGCATCGCCGAGGCCGACATCAGTATCAATCCTCGTCCAAAAGCCGCTGACGGAAGTGAATTGCAGTTTTCTACTGACGGCACGGCCGGCACGTACGATCTCGAAGCCACTTTCACGCACGAGATTGGTCACTTGCTCGGATTGGACCACTCCGCTGTGCTCTCGTCGACGATGCAGAGCCGCCAGGCTTACAACGGAACGTTTGGTTTGCCGGCATTGAATGAGCGGACGTTGAGTGAAGACGATCGACAGAAGATCCGCAGCCTGTATGGTCCAAAGCAGAGGCTGGGCCGCATCGAAGGCAAGTTGGTTGATAACCGCACGCCGGGTTTGTTGACTACGCTGAATGGCGTCAACGTCTGGGCCGAGAATGTTGCGACTGGACGCGTGATCGCGAGTGATGTCACGGCGGATGACGGCAGTTACAAGTTGGAAGGTTTGGCGCCGGGACAGTACCGCGTGATCGTCTCGCCGGGATCGGATGCCTTTGCGCAGAAGTTTCGCAGTTTTGAGCTTGCGAACCAAATCTCAGTTAAAGCAGACGCTGCCACACCGCTGAACTCCAACCTCGTTCCACCGCAAACTTCAGCCTTGAATCCGAAAGTGATCGGGCTCAACGCGGAGCTTTCAACCGTCGCTTTGCCGCTCGCGCCAGGCAAGCGCGTGAAGATGTTTCTCGGCGGCGAAGGAGTGGACCAGGTACCGGGCACCAGCATTGCCGTGAGCTCGCCGTTCTTTACAGTCGATCCCGCAACGCTTACGCGAGAACAGATGAACACGCCGTTTCCGGTTGTGAGCATCGAGTTGCAGGTGGCGCCGAATGCTCCGTTTGGCGATTACACGATCCGACTGCAATCAAACTCGGGCGAGATTGCGTACGTGCCCGGCGCGATCACGATCGATCCGGGCGTGATTTCGGCATCTTCGAATCCCGTCGACGATTCTCGGTTCTTCATCGCGCAGCAATACGCTGACCTGACTGGCCGCGAACCGGAGCAGTCGATCCTCGATAAGCTCAGCGCGCAACTATCGCAGTGCAATAACCGCGCGGACTGCCTGCGTGCACGTCGAGTTGAGATCTCCACAAACCTGCTCGTGGAAAATGAACTGCCGGCGACGGGCGTGTTTCTGTATGGACTTTACTCCACGATGCTCGGACGCTCGCCGCGTTTGAGTGAGTTTGAAACGGATCGCGCTGCGATCGCGAACCACAAGGGCGACGTGGAATCGACGCGACTGGCGCTGGCGACTGCGTTCGTCGAGCGGCAGGAATTCAAGCAAAGGTTCCCGGCGACGATGAAACCGGTCGAGTTTGTCGATACTCTGATAACGGCATTGGTCCAGAAGACGGGCGTGGATCTCAGTGCTGAGCGAAGCGCTCTGATAGCTTTGGTTGATGAAGGCGGAAATGGCCGCGCTGCAGTGCTCGCGCGAGTGGCGGCTGACCAGCGCGTCGTCGATGCCCATTACAATCACGCCCTCGTGCTCTTCCAGTATTTCACCTACCTGCGACGCAATCCCGACGAGGCGGGCTACACCGCCTGGGTCAACACGCTGAAGAGCAAGCCGCTGCGCGATCCGGAAGCCGCGCGTTCGCTCGTTTGCAATTTTGTAAACTCCGCCGAATTTCAGAACCGCTTCGGAATGGTTACGACTCACAGTAATCGCGACTGCAACTAGCCACAAAAGGCGCAAAAAGCACAAAATCAGTTTGCGCATTTTATACTGCTTTGCGGGCAATATATTTTTCGGGGCAAAGCGTTGGTGTATATTTGGCGGCTTGAAGGAAAAGCTACTCTCGTATCTCGTCTGTCCAGCATGTGAAAGTTCGCTCGATCTCTCCGTTAATAAGTCTGATAACACAGAGATCTTCGAGGGTGATCTGAAGTGCTCCTCGTGCTCGAAATCGTTTCCGATTACTAATGGCATTCCGCGTTTTGCGAATCTCGAACAAGTTGAAAGCGACAAACGCGCGACGGCTGCCGGCTTTGGTTGGCAGTGGCAGCATTTCACTCAGCAGGACGAAAAATACGCCGAGCAGTTTCTCGGCTGGATCGCGCCGGTGACGCCTGAGTTCTTTAGAGACAAGGTGGTGCTCGAAGCAGGTTGTGGCAAGGGACGGCATACGCAGCTTGCCGCCAACTGGGGGGCGCGCGAGGTTATTGGTATCGATTTGAGCGCTGCGGTCGAGACCGCCTACGACGCCACGCGTTCACTGCCAAACGCACACATCGTTCAAGCCGACATATACCATCTCCCGCTCGCGCGAAAGTTCGACTATGCGTTCTCTGTCGGCGTGCTTCATCACTTGCCCGATCCGCGTGGCGGGTTTAAATCGATGGCGTCGAAAGTGAAGCCGGGTGGACATGTTTCGGCGTGGATCTATGGCGCCGAGAATAACGAATGGATTACGCGCTTTGTGAATCCGGTGCGCGAGAAGATTACGTCGCGGATCGATCAACGGGCGTTGTTGCAGTTGTCGAAATTTCCGGCGGCGTGTGTGTATCTCGCGACGAAGCTCGTGTATGGACCATTGAATCGAAACGGGTCCGCGCTTGCGAGACGTCTCTTTTACAACGATTATCTGAGTTCGATTTCGGGATTCGGGTGGCGCGAGCAGCACACAATCGTTTTCGATCACCTGGTGGCACCGACGGCGTTTTATATCTCTCGTGACGAATTCGAAAGCTGGTGGCGCGACATCGGTGCGAGCGACGTCACGATTGGGTGGCACAACAAGAATAGCTGGCGCGGCCTTGGGAAGGTTTAGACAGGATTTTCAGGATTTTCATGATTTACAAGATTCAGAATCTTGTTAAATCATGAAAATCTTGTAAATCCTGTCAAATGTACTTAGCGAATGCAGTCCGTACAAACAACGCTGATCCTGTCGTTCGCCAAACGCGAGCTGCTCGGACGTTACAAAGGCTCCGCGCTCGGCATCGCCTGGGCCGTCCTGACGCCCGTGGTGATGATCGCGATCTTCACCTTCATCTTCGCCGGTATCTTC
>DASUPZ010000146.1:0-4051 GCA_036280855.1 Pyrinomonadaceae bacterium
AGGGTGAAACTGCAACTGCGTGCCGAAGCTTTCAACGTGTTCAATCACACGCAGTTTACGGGTGCGGGAACGACGTTGACGACGACTTCGACGTTTGGCTTACCGACAGGTGCTCGCCTGCCGCGTGAGTTCCAGTTCGGCGCGAAGATCCTTTTCTAGATCTGCGCGGATTTTAACTACAAAGGCACTGAGACGCTCGCGTTTGTCTTGGTGCCTTTTTCCTTGGAGGATTAACGCGGATCCGGAAGCTTCTTGCGGTACTGATCGGATTCCTTCTTGCGCTGCTTGTCGTGAAGTGCCTGCGCTTTCTGCAACTCCTGTTTACCTTCGTCACTCTTGCCGGCCTTAATTAAGGCGCGTCCGAGTTGAAAGTGTCCGTCGGCGATCGACTGATCGATGCTGACTGCGGCGCGTAGTTCCTCGATACCTCTTTCGAGATCGCCTGTGAGCACGAGCGCGCGGCCGAGTGCAAACCTCGTATCAAACTCCTTTGGATAAGCAGCACGCGCGACTTCCAGAAACGGCAGCGCGCGTTGTGCGTCGCCTTTCGTGAGATAAAGATCGCCGAGCGTAAACGAGGCGCGTGGATCTTTCGGCGCGCGACGCAGGACTTCGAGTAGTTCGCGTTCCGCGTCGTCGTATCGATAGAGTTTCCAGTAGAGATATCCGAGACCGTAACGCGTAAGTGTCGATTCGGGATCAAGGTCGACTGCTTTTCGATAAGCGTCGGCAGCTTCGGGTGTGCGGCCCGTGCCGTCGAGAGCATCGCCATACTGGGCCCACAAAAAACTCGTCGTCCTCGGTAAGCTCAGGCGACGCAGCAGGACTGTTTCGGCGTCTGCATAACGCCGTTCCCGCAGGTAATGCTGGGCGGCGAGTTCGAGTAGGGCCGGATCCTCGGGGAAGCCGGACACGAGTTGGCCGAGAACGGGAGTCGCCTCTGAATTTCTTCCGGCGCCGATCAATGCGACAGCGAGGGCTCGTTTCGCGCCGTGGTTGTTTGGATCGAGGTCGAGCGTCTGGCGGAGCGGTGCGACCGCGTTTTTGTAGTCACCTTTGCGAACAAGCGTGAGACCGACATTGAAGTGTGGACCGGGGAGTTTTGGATCGAGCGAGATGGCCTTGCGCCATGCTTCGAGCGCTTCGGCGGTTTTGTCCTGGCGGTTGAGTGTGACGCCGAGGTTGGTCCATGCACGTGCATCCGTGGGAGCGAGTGCGAGGGCGGCGCGCCATTCCTGCTCCGCTTCCTGCCACTTACCCTGTTGCTCCAGCTTTTGTGCCGCCTCGTAATGCTTCTGGATCTGCGCGGTGTTCGCAGGCTTCTGCTGTGCCGCCACGACCACGGCGAGCAACAGTAAAACCGGGACACGGATGAACGCGGATTTCATTTTTTAGATCCGTGTTTTTTTGCTTTAATCCGTGGCATGGATTTGCTGCTTAACAACGCGCGCATCGTCCTCGAAGATCGAGTGCTTGACTCCGGATCAGTTGTAATAGAGTCGGGTCGGATCGTCTCGGTTACAGATGGTCCAACCACCTCGGACGCAGAAACGCTCGATCTGTCGGGACTTACGTTGTTACCGGGTTTCATCGACGTTCACATTCATGGCGCTATTGGCATCGATACGATGGATGCAACCGACGAGCAGTTGGGGGAAGTCTCTAACTTCCTCGCCACGCAGGGCGTGACTGCCTGGCTGCCAACCTTCGTCCCTGCAAGTCACGAACAATTTAGCCGACCCATACAGGAGATCGCAAAGTCGATGAATGCGCCGGGAGCCCGCGTGCTCGGCGTGCACTATGAAGGTCCGTTTGTAAACACGTTGCAGTGTGGCGCGTTGCACACCGAGCATTTTAAGACGTATTCCGGTCCCGGCGATCTGGCGTTTCTCGACGCGCCCGTCGAATGGGTGCGAATGATCACGCTGGCGCCGGAGATCGAGGGTGGCGTGGAACTCGTGCGTGAGTTGCGGTCACGTGGTTGGGTGATCTCTCTCGGACACACGCGTGCGACGCCGGACGTTCTGGACGAGGCGTTTGCAGCGGGTGCGCGGCACATGACGCATTTCATGAATGCGATGTCGCCGTTGCATCATCGCGCGCCCGGCCCGATTGCCTGGGGACTTGCGCATGACAGTGTCACGTTCGATCTGATTGCAGACGGCGTGCATCTCGATCCTTTCATGCTGCGTTTGTTGCTGAAGATAAAGGGTGCGGGAGGGATTAGTTTGATCAGCGACTCAATTGCCGCGGCAGGGAAGGGAGATGGTGATTACCGGATCTGGGGCGAAACGATTGCGGTGAAGAACGGCCGCACCGCGAATGCCGCGGGCAACATCGCTGGTTCAGTGATCACTATGCTCGACGCGGTGCGTTTCATGCACTCGCTCGGCGTTTCTTATGTCGATCTCGCGCGGATGGCGTCGCTGAACCCGGCGCGTCTGCTCGGCGTTGATCGTGATTGTGGTTCGATCGAAGCCGGTAAGAACGCGGATCTGGTTGCAGTGGACGCTGATTGGAACGTGAAACTAACGTTGATCGGTGGTTTGCGATAGAGCCTGGTCCACGAGTTCGATCGGGTGACACACGCGTAGTTTCATGCCTGCGAGGCAGGCGCCGGCGCCGATGTGCATCTGGCAACCGGGATTGCCGGTGGCGAGAATTTCAGCGTGAGTTTGCTTGATGTGGTCCAGCTTCTCGTTCAATACGCGCTGCGACATTTCCGGTTGCATGAGGTTATAGATTCCTGCCGCACCGCAACACCGCTCAGTTCCGTTCAGTGCTACATACTTCTCACCCGCGGCTGTGCGCAACATTCTTTCCGATGCTTCACCGGCGTGTTGTCCGTATAGAAGATGACATGACGTGTCGTAAGTTACTGATTCTTTGATCGTTCCCCGCACAGGATCGATTATCTGACTGACATCACGCACGCGCGCGCTGAAATCCGCAGCGGCCTGGGCCATGGCTTCATCGTGAGCCAACAAATGCGCGTACGTCGTGAGCATCGCACCACAACCACCCGCGTTTGTAATAACCGGCTCCCCCGATCCGAACGCCGCAATATTTTTCCGCGCCAGCTCCCGGGCGCCTTCGAGATCACCCGCGTGGGCATGCAGCGCGCCGCAGCAAACCTGTTCGTCAGGCACGTCAACACTAAAACCGTTCGCACGGATGACGCGGATAGAAGCACGATTTACTCTCGCGAATAATCCCTCTCCCACACACCCCTTAAACAGCAGCACTTTCTCTCCGCGTTCATCCGCGTGGCTCTGATCCGCGTTCATCCGCGGCAACGCCGGCCGTGAGCTTTCAAGCAACGCGAGTGCAAATTTAGCCCGTGATGCTAGCGGCAATTTCAGCAACAACCGCGCGAGTCCGAGATCCCGAAAGATCCTCGACGCCCCAAAGAACATCCTCAACCGCCACGGCGACATCCACACATGCCTTAGCGCAAACCTCAGAACCTTGTTTGCAAAATCCGATTTCGGTTGTGCGTGCGACAGCACCTCACGGCTCGCCTCTAGCAGTTGCCCATATTCAACGCCCGCCGGACACACCTGTTCGCACGCCCGGCACCCGAGACACCGATCGATGTGCTTCCCGAACGCCTCCGAAGTCTCCTCCAGCCGCCCCTCAGCCACTGCCCTCATAAGATAAATGCGCCCACGTGGCCCATCATTCTCATTCCCCGTAATCACGTACGTCGGGCACGCCTCGAGACACAACCCACAATGAATGCAGGCCAGCAACCTTTGTTCTTGTTGGGATAGGATGGTTGTTAAAGGTGTTGCCAATGGCCAGACTTTCGGAGACTATGGAGTGTCCCAGAAGAACGTAGTTTGTTATTATTCACGGCATGGATTATAGCAAGATCATAACGATCGAGCCGGGTAAACGTAGCGGGAAACCCATTATTCGTGGAACCCGCATGACCGTTACGGACGTGCTTGAGTATCTTGCCGGCGGAATGAGCGAAGAAGAAATTCTCGCAGAATTCCCCGACCTCACAAGTGAAGATATAAAGGCGTGCCTGGCTTTCGCAGCCGAC
>DASUPZ010000147.1:0-6444 GCA_036280855.1 Pyrinomonadaceae bacterium
TGAAAGACCTCGCCGGTTTCTGGATCCCTATCACGGTTGTGGTGAAGGTGAGGGCGTCGCCTTGGGATCCTGCACCTTCAAGCTGTTGCGAACCAGGTCCCACACAGGGGCCAGGCGCTTCGTCTGGTTGTCCGGACCAAACAACGTCAGCAGCACGACCCGCTGACCTACCACCGCCCAGTAGATCTTCGCCGCACCCTTTTCGCCTCCGAGGGAGGCACTGATGTTTACCCCATCGGCCTTCTCGCCGCCGATCTCGGAAGTGTCCGGCGATTGCTCCGGCTTCGCACCCATTGCGACAAACTGCTTCGCGGTCGCGCTGATGTAAGGATCGATAAACGCCTTCTTCGCGTCAGGGAGTTTCTCCGCCGTGATGCGGCCCTTGTGAACAAACACGCGGATCAGCACGTCGCTATCGGATCTCGACAACGTAAACTGCTGTGCGTCGTCGTTGCTGTCGTCGGCTACAGTCCAGCCGTCCGGGTAATCAAAGGAGAGACTGTCCTTCGTGAAATTCTTTGGTGTTTGAGCTACGCCCGCGAGGCAGCAAACAAACACGATGGCAATTGTTTGAAAAGAAATGCGTATCATCTGTCCTCCAAATCAACCGTTCTGACTTAACTGCTCGTTCAGCAACTCCCAAACTTCTCGCACGTGTGTTTCAGTCGTACGAATGTTTCCGATCGACAAGCGCAACGTGAGCTTTTCGTTGAGACGTGTGTGCGAGAGCAACGCGCGGCCACTCGCGTTGACGCGGTGCATGATCTCTTCGTTTAGCACATCCGCCTCTTCTTCGCGTTTTGGTAAAGCACGAAAACAGACAAGGCCCAGCGGCACCGGCGCCATCAGTTCCCAGCCAGTCGATTCTTCAACCCACGAGGCAAACAAACGCGCGAGACGGCAGTGCTCTCGGATGCGCGCTGCGAGGCCTTCGTGGCCGAAGTAACGCATCACCATCCATAACTTCAACGCGCGAAAACGACGGCCGAGCTGAATTCCATAATCTGAGCCGCTGCGAACCTTCTCCTGTTCGGGCGTGCGAAGATACTCCGGCACAAGTGAAAACGCTCGCTTCAGCAGGTCCATGTGACAACAATAAAGCACCGAGAGATCGAACGGCGTGAAGAGCCACTTGTGCGGATTGGTGACGACCGAGTCGACACGTTCACAACCGGCGAGGATGTGACGAAACTCGGGAACAATCGCCGCCGAACCCGCATAAGCAGCATCGACGTGCAGCCACATCGCGTGCTCTTCACCGATCGGAATCATGTCCGGCACCGGATCGATGCTTGATGTCGACGTAGTTCCGACGGTGGCAACGATACAAAACGGAAGATACCCGTTGCGCTTGTCGTCGTTTATCGCTTCGGCGAGCGCACGAACATCCATCCGGAATTGATTATCAGTGGGAATCTTCCGCAAACCGCGCTGGCCGAGTCCGAGCGTGATGACCGCTTTTTCGATCGACGAGTGGGCCTGTTCGGAAACGTAAACACGCAAAAGGGGTAAATCCGGGCGGCCACTCATTCCTTCTTCGCGGATACGTTGTTCGACACCTTCGCGCGCGGCTGCGATTGCGTGCAGGCTCGAGACTGACGCGGTGTCGTAGATGATCCCGTGCATTCCGGGGTCGAGTCCCATCATCTGACGCAGCCAGTCGAGCGTGACTTCCTCGAGTTCGGTCGAGGCGGGCGAAGTTCGCCAGAGCATGGCCTTGTTATCGAAGGCGGCACTTAACATTTCTCCGAAGATCCCGGGTGCTGATGTTGAAGTGGCGAAGTAAGCGAAGAACGATGGATGGCTCCAGTGTGTTAGGGCAGGCACGATCAATCGATCGAGGTCCGCGATGATCTTCTCCATCGGCTCTCCCTGCTGCGGCGGCGCCTCCGGAAGCTGTGCTTTCAGGTCGCCTGGCTCGATTGCGGCGAGCACTGGACGTTCTTCGATGTTCGAGAAATAGTCGGCAATCCAGTCGATCAGATCGTGGCCCAGACGACGAAAGTCCTCCGCGCTCATGTCGCCCAGAGGCGGCGCAAGGTAAGATTCACGCTCATTCACGCGCCCCATCTTACAATAGGACCTATAAGACCTATAGGTCATATAAGACCTATTTTTGATCACTCTGCGGGCCGAGCCCCACTTCCTTACTTGTTCTTTCGGGGGCAATCGCTATAATTCGACGCTGAACCAGATATCAGCTCAGATTTACCGGCGGCGCTCGTCAAATCCAATCGCGATTGTGAGGTCTAAATGAAACGCACGTTATTGGCGCTTTTGTTGATTACTACCCTATTCACCAGTCTTGCCTGCGAACGACGCGGCGGCACGGGCACAAGTGGAGGTGGTACCGGCACAATCCTGGTCGGATACTACGGCGACCTCTCCGGCCGCACATCGAGTTTCGGTCAATCAACTAAAAACGGCGTTGAAATGGCGGCCGACGAAATCAACAAAGCCGGCGGCATCGATGGACGTCAGATCCAGATCATCACAGAAGACGATCAGGGCGAACCAAACAAAGCGGCGACCGTCGTGACCAAGCTGATCAATCAGGACAAGGTCGTGGCACTGCTCGGCGAAGTTGCTTCTTCAAACACTCTCGCCGCCGCTCCAAAAGCGCAGGAAGCGAAAGTGCCGATGATCTCGCCGTCGTCCACCAATCCGGCGGTGACGGAAATCGGCGACTACATCTTCCGCGTGTGCTTCATCGATCCCTTCCAGGGCGAGGTGATGGCGAAGTTTGCCGCGCAAAACCTGAAAGCAAAGCGCGCCGCGATTCTCTACGACTTTAATGCTGATTACAGTCGCGGACTCCAGCAGTTCTTCAAACGTAGTTTCACCGGACTCGGCGGCGAGATTGTCTCCGAACAGTCGTACACACAAGGCGACCGCGACTTCAGCGGACAGTTGACCCAAATTCGAGGCGCGAATCCCGACGTCATTTACGTTCCCGGTTATTACGGCGAGGTCGGCGTCATTGCCAACCAGACAAAACAACTCGGAATCAAGGCGCCATTGCTCGGCGGAGACGGTTGGGACGCACCACAGCTCTGGGAGCTGGGCGGAGCGGCTTTGAACGGCGACTACATTTCAAATCATTACTCAGTGGACGATCCGTCGCCTGCGATTCAGAAGTTTGTGGCCGACTATAAGGCGCGCTTCAAGATCCTGCCCGATGCTCTCGCTGCGCTCGGTTACGACTCGATGAAGGTACTTGCCGATGCCATCCGTCGCGCCGGAAGCACGGAGAACACCAAGCTGCGCGATGCGATCGCACAAACAAAGAACTTCCCCGGCGTGACCGGATCAATCTCGCTCGATCCCGCACGCAATGCTGTGAAACCGGCGGTCGTCCTGAAACTTCAGGACTTGAAATTTGTTTACGAGACGACGATCTATCCGGAGGGAATGACGCCACCGACAAACGCGACGTCATCAACCACCGGTGCTCCGGCCACCGCCGCGAGTCCTGCAACCAGCCCTGCAGCACAAAAGTAGCCGACACCAATGGATACCTTTGTTCAGCAACTGATTAACGGCCTCAACATCGGCGCGATCTATGCCCTGATTGCCCTCGGTTACACGATGGTGTACGGCATTCTCCGCCTGATCAATTTCGCGCACGGCGACGTGTACATGGTGGGCGCATTTGCCGGTTATTACATTGCGCTCAACCTCGGCTTGTCGGCTGGTCCATCCCTCTTCGGACTGTTTATCGTTCTGGTCGGCTCGATGATGATCGCGGCCATAGTGGGGATGGTCATCGAGCGCTTTGCGTACCGGCCAGTGCGGAAATATTCGCGGATGACGACGTTGATCATGGCGATCGGCGTCTCGCTCCTGATTGAAAACCTTTTTGTTGCGCGCATTGGCGCAGCGCCGCGCGCATTTCCCGATTTCCTCGGCTCGCAGAGTCAACAACCGATTCAACTGTTTGGAAACGCAGCGATCTCGAAAGCACAGATTATTATCTTCATGGTTTCCATCGCGCTGATGCTGGTGTTGCAGTACATCGTTTTCAAAACGAAAGTCGGCACGGCGATGCGCGCAGTTTCGTTCAATCTCAACTCTGCGAAGCTAATGGGAATCAATACCGATGCGATCATCAGTCTGACGTTTGCGATCGGTTCGGCCCTGGCAGCGGCGGCCGGCGTCCTGACGGCGCAGTACAACCCGAACATCGATCCGTTGATGGGAATTCTGACGGGTCTGAAAGCGTTTGTGGCAGCCGTGCTTGGCGGTATCGGAAACATACCGGGCGCGGTGCTCGGCGGTTTGCTGATTGGCGCCGCAGAAACTCTGGTCGTGGGTTACGGCGCACATGTCGGCATCGCGTCCACTTATCGTGACGCCGTTGCGTTTGCCATTCTGATTCTGGTGCTGTTGCTGCGGCCGTCCGGATTACTCGGTTCTACGGTCCAGGAAAAAGTTTGATTAATTGCCGATTGAATGCCAACCTTCATTAAACGGATTCTCGCACTAGTTGTCGCCGTTGTCGTGCTCGTCGCCCTCAACGCTTACATGAGCAGGGGCGGTCTCTTTGGTTTCGGTGTTCCTTATTACTACGTCGAGATCATCAACCTTACCGGCATCAGCATCATTCTCGCCGTTTCGCTAAACCTGATCACCGGTTTCACCGGTCAGTTTTCGATCGGACACGCGGGATTCATGGCGGTCGGCGCGTACTCTTCCGTATTTCTCACTGTTTACTACTCAGAATCCGCAGAACAATGGCTGACGGGAATCGTGGGCGCGACACTCGCGCAATCGCTCGTCTTTCTCGTAGTGATTCTTTTCGGCGCGCTGGTTGCCGCCGTGGCCGGCCTGGTTGTGGGAATCCCGAGTCTGCGTCTGCGCGGCGACTATCTCGCGATCGTCACACTCGGTTTCGCCGAGATCATTCGCATCATCATTCTCAACATCGACGCCGTGGGCGGTGCGACAGGCTTTCGCGGACGCGTACCTCCCTGGGATGGACGACTCCTGATTCCGGCTTACGCCAACTTCATCTGGATCGGCGGCTTTGCCATCATCACGATCGTTGTCGTTCACAACATCGTGAAGTCAGACATCGGTCGCGCCCTGATCTCGATTCGCGAAGACGAGCTGGCGGCGGAAGCGATGGGCGTCAACACGACGCGATACAAGGTGCTCGCGTTTGTGATCAGCTCGGCGTTCGCGGGCATTGCGGGAGCGTTGTTCGGACACTTCCGGCAGTTTCTGCACACAAACGATTTTCAGTTCATCCGCTCGATCGAAATCATCATCATGATCGTGCTTGGCGGCATGGGCTCGATCGCCGGCTCCGTGCTCGGCGCCATTGTGATCACCATTCTCCCCGAGACGTTGCGCAAGCTGCCTGGAGATCTCTACAGCTACCGGCTCGTGATCTATTCAGCACTCCTGATCCTGATCATGTTGACGCGACCGCAGGGCGTGATGGGCGCGCGGGAGTTTGGACTGTCGTGGCTCAAGCGAGCGCAGAAGCGGCCTGAAGGAGATAAACCGATCGACGAAAAAGGCGTTCCAATCGCACAGCAGACAACCGTAGAGAAACCGAAAGAGATTTAGAGCATGCCCGAGGAGAAAGTTAAGAGTTCGACAAACGGTGGTGGAGAACCGTTGCGCACGTCCAAGTGCACGATTCGTTTCGGCGGGCTGGTCGCTGTAAACGAGCTCGACATGAATGTGCGTAAGAACGAGATCTACGGATTGATCGGACCAAACGGCGCCGGCAAGACGACGATCTTCAACCTCCTCACGGGCGTTTACCAGCCAACTTCCGGCGAGCTCTACTTTGAAGGACAACGAATCGACGGTCTGAAGCCTTACGAGATCTCGCGCCGCGGTATCTCGCGCACTTTTCAGAACATCCGGTTGTTTCCGAGCATGTCTGTGCTGGAAAACGTAATGACCGCATGTCATATCCACGCCAAACAAAGCCTTCTCGACGCGGTTTTGCGGCTGCCGAGATATGAGCGTGATGAGCGCGATCACCGCGAGTTTGCGATGGAGTTGCTCGAGATTTTCGACCTGGCGCGATTCAAGGATGAAGGCGGTACGAGTTTGCCTTACGGCAGTCAACGACGACTCGAGATTGTGCGCGCGCTCGCGACGAGACCGAAGCTCCTGCTGCTCGACGAACCCGCGGCGGGTATGAACCCGGCGGAACAGGAAGACTTGATGAACCTGATCAAGCAGATCCGGGATCGCTTTGGGCTGACGATCCTGCTCGTCGAACACAACATGAAAGTGGTGATGGGCGTTTGCGAAAGAATTCAGGTGGTCGATTACGGAAAGTCGATCGCCCTCGGCCTGCCCGAAGAGATTAAGAACGATCCGAAGGTAATCGAAGCCTATTTAGGAGATTGAAGCCCCGCGCCTATAGGACCGATAGGTCTTATAGGTCTTATAGGACCTATTAATGCTCACGCTTGAAGA
>DASUPZ010000148.1:0-9046 GCA_036280855.1 Pyrinomonadaceae bacterium
CGCCTCGCAAGGGAAGCATCGGGGAACGTTTGGCGTTCAGGATCTGGGCGCGCGTGATGATGAGCCCGGCGTTGTACAGGATGAGTTCTGTGGCGGGTCGAATCATGCAGCGAGTGATGCCGCTGTCAAGAGCATGGACGCGTGAACGCGATCTGCGCCCGATCGAGGCGCGGAGCTTTCGCGATCAATGGACGAATGAATAACGCAGCACGCGAAGCAATTCTCGGGTCGATTCGTTCGCATCTCGCGGCGAGTGCGGCTTCGGATCATCCTGTTCATCCTGAGAATCCTGAAATCCTGTCTAAGGGAGATTTTAAAGAGTCTGTTGAGAGTGTTGATGGACACTGCATCATAGCCACGGATGTCACGGATGTTTTAAACCGGATTCTCGCGGATCTGAAGCCGCGGCGAATCGCGATCTCGGATGATGCGGATGTTGAACGGTGGTTGCGATTTACGGATCTTGAAATAGACGAGCTTGGGGTTGCGCCGAACGCACACGATATCTTCAGATTCGACGTTGGTATTTCCACGGCACAGGCGGCGATCGCAGAGACGGGCACGCTTATTCTCGACAGCGCTTGCGAGCGCCATCGACTGGTCTCGCTCGTGCCTCCCGTACACATCGCCATCGTCAACGCTTCAACAATCTGCGATACACTCAGCGACGCCCTGGCCCTGCTGCGAAAAGATAAAGAGATCAGCCCGGCAGTCACTTTCATCACTGGTCCATCACGCACTGCCGACATCGAATTGACCCTGGCCATCGGAGTACACGGGCCCCAGGAGCTGTACGTCATCGTCAACGCGACGGGATAGGAAAACAAGATGCGCAAACTTCTTTTGTTCTGCTTTCTACTGAGCCTCGGCGCCTCCATCAGTTGCACCAAAGCGGAAGCGCCATCCGTAACGACCGCGAAGAAGCTCACCATCGCAGTTATCCCGAAAGGCACGACGCACGAATTTTGGAAGAGCATCCACGCAGGCAGCATCAAGGCTGCGAACGAACTGAAGGCGCAGGGAAACGAGGTCGAGATCATCTGGAAAGGACCGCTGCGCGAGGACGATCGCGAGCAGCAGATTCAGGTGGTCGAAGGGTTTGCGGCGCAGGGTGTGAGCGGGATCGTGCTCGCGCCATTGGATGATCGCGCACTCGTCCGTCCAGTTGCGGATGCGAAACGCGCCAATGTTCCTACGGTGATCATCGATTCGGGTTTGCAATCAGAAGAGTTCGTCAGCTTTGTCGCGACGGATAACCGCAAAGGCGGAACCCTCGCCGCCGATCGCATGGGCCAACTCCTGAATGGCAAGGGCAAGGTGCTCGTGTTGCGCTATGCGGAAGGATCCGCGAGCACGAGCGAACGTGAAGCAGGTTTTATCGAACAGATGAAACAGAAGTTTCCGGATATTGAGCTTGTCTCAACCGATCAGTATGCGGGCGCGACGCGCGACACCGCCAAACGTGCTTCAGAGAATCTGTTGAATCGTTATGGCGACGAAGTGCAGGGGATCTTCACGCCGAATGAATCGTCGACGGCGGGCATGCTTCTCGCGCTTCAGGACATCGGCAAGGCGGGGAAGGTTTCGTTTGTCGGCTTCGATACCAGCCAGACTTTTATTGACGCGATGAATGCAAGCCAGTTGCACGGAATCGTCGTGCAGAACCCCTTCAACATGGGCTATCTCGGCGTGAAGACGATGGTCGACAGCCTGCTCGGCAAACCGGTCGAGAAGAAAATCGATACGGGCGTGATGCTCGTGACGAAGGACAACATGCAATCTCCGGAAGTGCAGGCGCTCCTACATCCGCCACTCAACGAATATTTGAAGTGATTACCAAGATTAACAAGATGAACATGATTAATCCTGTCAATCTTGAAAATCCTGTTCATCCTGTCCAACGATGGCTGAACCGCGTCGGCCCGGTGCTCGGTCTTCTCATAGTCATCGGCATCTTCTCGCTTTTGATGGACACGCCCGCGCGCTTCCTCTCACCAAACAATCTCCGCATCGTGCTTTCGCAAACGGTCATCGTCGCTATCGGTGCGATCGGAATGACGTTGATCATCATCAGCGGCGGTATCGACCTCGCAGTCGGATCGACGATCGCACTCACCGGCGTGATCACAGCGTTGGCGATCAACGCTGGATTTCCGCCGTCGCTTGCGTTGATGATCGGCATCCTTGTGGGCGGGCTTGTCGGTGTTGTGAATGGAGTCGTGATTACGCGTCTCAAGGTCGTGCCGTTTATCGCGACCCTCGGAATGCTCGGCGTCGCGCGAGGCGTGGCGAAGTGGATGGCAAACCAGCAGACGGTCAACATGCCGTCCACCTGGCTCAACGAACTGCTGGTCATGTTTCCAAATCCCTCGTGGCTACTCGTCGCGCCCGGTGTGTGGATAGCAATCATTCTCGCCGTTTGTGCAGCGATTGTTTTGCGCAATACGGTTTTTGGTCGGCGCGTTTTTGCGCTCGGCTCAAACGAAGCCGCCGCCCGCGCCTGCGGCATCGCAACGGATCGTCTGAAGGTCTGGATCTATGCGCTTGCGGGACTGCTCTTCGGTCTCGCCGGCGTGATGCAGATGTCGCGTTTGCGACAGGGCGATCCGACAGTCGCCGCAGGATCCGAGTTAGACATCATTGCCGCAGTAGTGATCGGCGGCGGCAGTTTGAACGGAGGCGAGGGAAGCATTCTCGGTTCGATGATTGGCGCATTAATCATGGCGTTTCTGCGAAACGGTTGCCAGCAGGTGGGTTGGCCCAACTACATCCAGGAGATCATCATCGGCGCGATCATAGTGATCGCGGTGGCGATCGATCAGCAAAGGAAAAAGTATGGCGAGCAGATTTAATAGGTCTTATAGGTCCTATACGACCTATGTCTTTTGCCTGGTGCTGCTCTGCGGAGGCACTGCCCTTGCACAAACCCCCACGCCGAGCCCCGATTGTGATGAATTGAAGACGCGGCTCGACCGTGCCCAAACCAGGCTGAACGATTGGCCCGCACTCGCTCGCTATCGCGAAGACAACAAGAAGATTCCAGCCCCGCCAAAGAACGAGCAGCGCGTCGTATTCATGGGCGACTCGATCACCGACTCCTGGGACGATGCCAATTTTGGCGGATTCTTTCCCGGCAAGCCCTACATCAATCGCGGCATCAGCGGACAAACCACGCCGCAAATGCTGATTCGCTTTCGGCGCGACGTGATCGAGCTCAAGCCCAGGGTCGTCGTGATACTCGCCGGTACGAACGACATAGCCGGCAATACTGGTCCAACTACTCTCGAAGCAATTCAGGACAACCTGAGTTCGATGGCCGAACTCGCAACCGCACACGGCATTCGCGTAGTCTTCGCTTCAGTGCTTCCCGTGAGCGACTATAAGGGTCGCGACGGCAGGACCATCGTGCAAACAGTCCGCCGTCCTCCCGCACAGATCCTCGCGCTCAACAGGTGGATGAAAGACTACGCCGCAGCGCACGCCCATGTTTACCTCGACTACTTCTCAGCACTGGTTGACGACCAGGGCTTTCTGAAACACGAGTTAACTTACGATGGCCTTCATCCGAACACACAAGGCTACGTCGTGATGGCTCCCCTCGCCGAATCCGCCATCGCCGCGAGTTTGAAGCGCCGGAAATAAACACCCGATCCGCATAACAAACCGTCTCGCTTTAGACAGGATTTACACGATTCTCAGGATTTACAGGATGAAATCTGTTCCATCCTGAAAATCCTGCAATCCTGTCAGGCGACCAACGCTTCCGGCAGCTCTAAATTGCAGCTTGCAATGAACTGGTCCAACTGTCGTCCACCGAGCGGCGTCGAGAACAAGAATCCCTGCCCGTTCTCACACTCGAGTTTCTTCAAGAGCAGCAACTGATCTTCAGTCTCGACGCCTTCAGCCACGACGTCCATGCCGAGGTTCTGCGCGAGGGCCACGATCGTGCGAACGATCGCCAGGTTTTCCTCGTTCTCCATCATCTGCGTCACAAACGATCGATCGATCTTCAAAGTATCAATCGGAAAACGCTGGAGATAACTCAAGCTCGAATACCCCGTCCCGAAGTCGTCAATGCTCAACTGCACGCCGAGATCTCGCAGTTCCGTCAACAACCCAACCGCCGCTTCGATATTGTCGCTAAATACCGACTCGGTAATCTCGAGTTTCAAACAACGCGGCGGCAACTCAAACTCCTGCAGCAGGTTCGCGATGTTCTCAACCAGTCCCGGCTGGTTAAACTGCTTCACCGACAGGTTGACGCTCACAAACAACGGCGGCGACGCAGGATACGTTTCCTGCCACTCACGCGCCTGCCGGCAAGCCGACTCGAGCACGCGCTGTCCAATCGTGAGAATCTGGCCCGTCTCCTCGGCAACCGGAATGAAATCCTTCGGCGGCACTAATCCAAACTCCGGATGACGCCAGCGCACGAGCGCTTCAAACCCGATCAGCGTGCGATTCTGAAGCGACACGATCGGTTGATAATCGACGAAGAGTTCGTCGCGCTCGCACGCGCGGCGCAGGTCCGTTTCCATCTTCAACTGGCTCATCGATTCGCCGTGCATGTCGCGTCCAAAGATCTCGTAACGCGCTTTGCCACGCGCTTTCGCCGAGTGCATCGCAGTCTCTGCATCGCGAAGGATGTCTGAAACGTGTTCGCTGTAATCCGAAGCGAGCGCGATGCCGATGCTCAGAGTGGTATAGACTTCCTGGCCCAGCAGGTTGAACGAAATCGAAAGCGCCTGCTGAATGCGTGTTGCAACGGACGAAGCCTCTTCTTCACCGGAAACGTCGTCGAGCAGCACGGCGAATTCATCGCCGCCGACCCGCGCCAGCACGTCATTCTGTCGCATGCAGGTCTTGACGCGGTTAGCAATCTGGATCAGCAGTTGATCCGCACTCGCATTACCAAGGCTATCGTTGACGAGCTTGAAGCGATCCACGTCGAGCAGCAGCACGGCACACTGGCGATTCGCCTGCTTACGCGCAAAACGCAACTTCAGCAGATCGTAGAAGCGCGCGCGGTTTGGCAATCCGGTCAACGTGTCCTGGGTCAACTTCTCTTCAGCCTTCTTGCGATCGCTGATGTCCTGCACCTGGAAGAACAATCGCTTCGTTCCGGTTTCAGAATCTTTCAGGAGCGACACGTGCCAGAGCACCCAAACGGTGTCGCCATTTTCGTGGATGTATCGCTTTTCCTGCTCGTGACTTTCAATGTAGCCTTCGAGCACGCGATGAATGTGCGACTGCACGTGTCGCAGATCATCCGGATGCGTGAGCGTCTGGAAACTGTTCGCGCGCAATTCCTGTTCGGTGTAGCCCAGCAGTTTGCAAAGCGCTTCGTTTACCTGCAACCAACTGCCGTCCATCGAAACGACAGCCATTCCGATTGCGGCGTTATCAAACGTCCCATGACCGTAATTCTTTTTACCCGCCGAGATCCCGAAGGGAATTGAGCTGGGTGCAAAGTGCGCTTCCGCAGTTTCAGCAGTAGCAGCCAATTCCTTGGTTGCATTGCGGCGCTTCATGCGTTTCTGTTCGTACATCGCCTGGTCGGCTTGTTCGAGCAACTCTTCAAAGCACGTCATGCGTTCCGGTTCGAGCGTTGCGACGCCGATACTGAAAGCGAGTTTATGACCACGCGTTTCGCTCGCGTTGTACTCTTTGAGATTTTCATTGAGCCGCGCGATCGCTTCTTCTTTACTCGCGTTCAGATCGGTGACGAGAACGGTAAATTCGTCGCCGCCGAGCCGCGCGATGATGTCGGAACTCCGGAAGCTGCGATTCAGTATCTCCGCGGTATTGATCAGCGCGTTGTCGCCTTCGTTATGTCCAAACTCGTCGTTGATTTTCTTCATGCCGTCGAGGTCGATGAAGAGCAGGAGGAGGTTCTCTTTTTGCCGGCGCGCGAAGTCGAAATAAGGCGCTGCCTGTTTGAGCAAGCCGCGTCGATTGAACAATCCCGTCAAGTCGTCTTTGAGTGAACTGTTGCGCAGGGTCTCTTCGAGTTTCTTTCGCTCGGTGATGTCGCGCACTACCTGGACCAGTCCACCGCCGTCGACGCTCGAGATCGAGATTTCGAGTGGGAGGGTGCCGCCGTTGAGTTTGAGTCCCATTGCTTCGCCGCGCCACGAACCGTCGCGCCACACGGCGGGCATGATCTGTTCTTTAAGCCGGCTCAGCTCCTCGTCGAAGAAAAACATTTCCCAGGTCGCGCCGATCAACCTTTCGGGATCTGCGTAACCGAAGATCTTTGCGTAAGCGTCGTTGAGATAAATGCAGGCGCCGCAATGGTCGATGATTGCCATACCGTCCATGGACGCTTTCATCGCTGCAGCTTGTTGGGCAAGAGAGCCGGCGGCGCGTTTGCGCTCGGTGATGTCGCGCGCGACGACGGAAGCGCCCGTCATCGTTTTACCGTCCATGATCGGGCAGATGGTTAAGGAGACGTCGATCGGCGTGCTGCCTTTTTTGAGATGGACCATCTCATGTTGCGTGACGTTTTCGCCTCGTGTGACTTTCTCAAACAGCAACGTCGCTTCCTGTCCGCGACGATGATCGAAAAGCATCGAGATAGGTGAGCCGAGAGCTTCCTTCGCCGTGTAGCCGTAAATACCTCGGGCGCCGCGGTTCCAGCTCATGATCACGCCTTCGGTCGTGACGCCGATGATCGCGTCGCGCGAAACATCGACGATGCCCTGCAGGCTCGACAGTTCCTGGCAAACGCCGGTGAGTTGTTCGTGAGTTCCTCTCCAACTTTTCCAGACGAAGACGCCCGCCGCTATTTGGCTGATGAAAAGAGTAACGATGAGTTCATAAAGAATCGATCCGAAGAGGCCCGGGGCGATGAAACAGAAAGCAAGCACGCTGGGGATGACGAGCGCCGGGAGTGGCCATAAGCGGCGACTGATGCGGGAGATTTGGGAGCTGCTGTCGAGAAACATTGCTCGTAGAGGGGAAAGACTCGCCCGTGGTTTCAACATTGCGGGCAACTATGGCCCGCCCACCGTGAAGCCACTCGCGTGCCAACGCGAAATACGGGCATTTGCGAGTGTTGGCGCAGTCAAGTTAAGAGCGCGGCGAGCAATCTGACCGAGCGGAGAGGTTAATTTGATAGCAGGAACCTGCCAGTGAAAAGGGCAGGAGAGTCCGTTGTTTTGTGGACCAGGGCTTAGTTATTCTGGACCACGGTCAGTTCCTATCATCCCCCGGAGAAAACTAAATGACGATCGAATTCAGGCTCTTTGGCTTCGTGATTTCCTTCAGCATCGCCAGGCCCATCACCATCCCCGCCCACAGGTTTGATAGTTGATTGTTATTTCGATTGACTTGCAGTGTTGGGTTCTTTGCCTTCTTTAGTTGGTGGTTCCCAACCGGCGCGTTCGAGTAGCGCTGTACCGAACCGTATAGGGACTGCGAAGTTCGAACCCAGGTTTTCGGTAAAAACCGCGAAGTTGACTCCGATGACCCGTCCACTAGTGCCAAACAACGGTGCGCCTGATCCACCTTCGGCTGTCCGCGCATCGTAAACAATTCTCCGAACGTCGAGGTCCGTGATGCTGCCCTGGGTAGTCAGCGGTTGGATACGTTTTGCCTGTGCGAGGTAGGCGAGTTGAGCCATCGGCGAGCCGTAGCGTTCCTGTATGCCTCTCGACTCCGCAACGTCCAGCAGGGCAAGTAGCCGGTCTGGGCCGGAAGGATAGCCCATCATGACAACCGTTTTGCCCACGGCCACAGCGTCAGGGTCTGTTTCCAATGGCAATACGGGAATCGTCGGCGGAATTTCAGGCATTTCCAATTCGCAAACGGCCAGATCGTCTCTCTGCGCAGCGGCTTTGAATTTGAGGGGAAGCGCCTGAGTGATATTGGGAAAATACGCGATCAATTTTCCAAGACGCGGCTGAGCGTTCAGGCTCGCGCTTAAACTCTGGGCTCGATCGTCTGCGATCCACGGTTGAGCAATGTGGCGATTCGTGACCACGTATCCCTGCCCGACATGAAATCCTGTACCGACAAACTCATACTCCGCGATCGCGGCATTGCCTTCCGCAGTTAGTGTTTCGGGTGCGCCGGCACTCTGCACCGGCTCTCCACTTTCGTTCGTTTGCGCTTCGCCCCAGCGCATTGGACGACCCGTCCCATTCTCAACGAAGTAGTACGACCCCGCAATCAGGCAAACTCCATCTCCGTATTCGCTGCGCAGCTTCACTGCGAGTGAAAGACTGGCTTGCAACTGCCGGGTTGACTCGTCGATATTGGTAAGCTGATCGTTAATTTTTGAGACCTGATCTCCTGTCTGCGAGATTTGAGCACGCTGCTCGTCGATCAGACGCCGGCTCCGTTGTATCTCTTTGTAGGTTGCGAAGCCCAGATAGAGCATTCCGCCAACCAGAACGATTGCGATAGTCAGGGCTACCAGTTTGGTGCTTGGATTAATCTCACGAACCAGTTCCCGGGTAAATTCGCGCAGAAATACTTTGGCATCGTCACGCCGGGCAGTCGCAGCAGATTCGATTGCCGCGGCTTCGATGAACGGTGCTACGTGAGTTTCGCGCCCTTCGGCTGATATCACCGCGGGGAGTGCGCGAACCGGAAAAAACTGAAGCACAAGTTGAGAACCTTCGATCGTCAGCTCGTCGCCATCGCGAATCTTGCTGCCCGCCTGGATAGGTTCGCCGTTTAGCATCCCCGACAGGGAAGGATCGAAATCGATCACGCGATACGATCCGTTTTTCCTGCTCAGCTCGAGCAGAACTATGTTTTCCGCGGTTTGTGGCAGGCTCGACGAGCGGAGTCGAAGATCACAATCCTCAGAAGTGCCGATGCGAATGTTATCGCTGGTGAGAATTTCGGTATGCCGGTCGGCGCCCGAAGAGATGTGGATAACCAGGCCGGTTGCCATAAATAATTAGAAGACGTCGACGTCGATCACCAATTGAGCGCCCGCATCATTCTACAATGAAGTTGATCGAAAGAGTTAACCAATGGTGGGTTCTACCGGCTTTGCACGAAAAGTCACTTTAGAACTCCTCGCTACGGCTTC
>DASUPZ010000149.1:0-4847 GCA_036280855.1 Pyrinomonadaceae bacterium
TTTGCGTCGTAGTTTGGCAACAACAACGGCGCGCTCCCGCTGCGTGGCAAAGGCCAGCTCGTCGTCGCCTTGAAGTGCTCGATCGCCACTTCTTTCAGCGCCAGGGGCAACGGCGGCGGAACAGGATTCGGTCCCCATTCGAGATTGATGTTCACTGAAATGTCTGACAACGGCCACGGGAGATCGATCGCAACACTGAACTGGCCCACGACGTGGAACGGATCGAAAACGTCGGCCGCGATTCGTGCGTCGACAGTCAATCCGACAGTGAACCCAAACACTGAGAGTCGCGCGCTTCCGTGCAGCCACAGGTCGCCGTAGAAATGCGCAGGCTTCCAGCTCACGCGCGCATTGCCGTCTATCCACGCTTCGAGAGCCACGCTCAGTGGTCCAAACTGCCACTGCTGCCTGAAACCGATCCACGCGCCCATCGCGAGTTGCTGCGCATTGAGCGAGAGGTAGGCATAAGCGTCGAAGAGTTGAAAGAGGCGCGCGGTCAAACGTCGTTCGCGTGGATCTTTCAAACCGACGTTCAGACGCCATGCCTTTGGATCGTTGAAGTTGAAGAAACCTTCAGCCGCGCCGCGAATGTCGATCAATTTTCCGGTGTTGTCGAAACGGTATTGCGCGTCGAGTCCGACGGTTAGAGTTCCGGCGCGGCCGTCGAGGACGGCGATGGCGCGGAAGGTGGCGTCAGTGTCGAGCGTGGCGCGTTCCTTGAGCAGGCTTGCCGATCCCTGGAGCAGGAGGATTGGACCAGGGATGATAATCGCGAGCAGCATCTGGCCGGAGAACGTGTGACCGTTGTCAGCGAGAGTGCCGAGCGTTATGCCTGCGCCAAACGCCATGCTGCCGATCTGCGGTTTCCATTTTTCAAGTCTCGTGACGCCAACTGCCGGTGGGCTGTGATACCAGTCCGTTGTCGATCCGATCTCGTACCACGGCTGACCGTCCTGACGATTCGGTTCCATGTTGAGCGCGAAGAGTCCGGCCATGCCGTACACGCCCAGGCCGGTCGCGAAGAGTGGAATGCCGGCGGGAAACTGCGCTGCGAGATAGACGGCGAGATAGTTTTGATTTTGATGTCTGCCAAAGACTGCGACTGCATCGACCTGCATCCTGAGTGCGATCAGATCGAGCTTAACGGCGCCGCGGAATTGCTGTGTGGCACTGTCGTAAGAGACGGCGCCGTTGAACTTCAGCGTGTTTGGAACCTCGAAATCCACGCGTACGCCGTTGAGCGTGATCTGAGGCTGACGACCATCCTCAAACCACGTGATCCGAAGACCTTCAACCGACGCACCCGCCGGCATTCCCGCCGCGAGTCGCACGCCGCCAGTGAAACCGATCCACTTCCCACGATCTTCCGTGTTGCCAAAACCAAGCTTCGAGATCTCGAGTTGAAACCCGTGGAAGTTCAAAACATACCGGCTCGGCAAACGCAGGCCGTCGCCTTCGGTGTGAATGCGACCGCGCGTGTCGATCCAGAGACCGGAGAATTCGATTGGTGGAAACTCCAGCACACCCGATGCGGGCGCGACGCGGCCTGAGATCCCGAGACGCGGCAAGCTGCCGCTGAGCGCTTCAAAGCGCAGCGCCGCGATGTCAAGTGAAAGAACATTTGCATCGAGGTGAATCAGATAACCCGAACTGCCGGGAGTGACACCGGTTTCAGGCGGCAACGAATGAGGAAGCGCGGCGGTCGCGGTCAGCCCACCGGTCCCGTCGATGCCGAGAGTGAGTCCCACGCGTTTGTTGAAGTAGGGAACAAAGATATCGCCGCGGATTTCACAGGCGACGAGGGCGTTTTGCTGAAAGCGAACTGATAACGCGGATATGCCGCCTTTGAAACCAAACAGCTCGCCCGCCATTGGGCCGACGAACTGACTTCCATTCCACTGGAGTGTGAGTCCGGGCTTGCTGATGATGCCGCTGAAACCGCCGGTCCCGAGAAACACATCGTCCATGCGGATGCCGTTGACGGCTGGAGGAAGTTGCGGCATCTCGACGACGACGTCGTCAAGATAAAGACCAGTGAACTCGGCCGGAGTGCGAGGTGGCCGCCTGGACTCAGGCGTTGCCGGTGTGAGCCATTGTAATTTGCCAATCTCCAGCAACACGCCTGAACTTCCGAGCATGCAACGCGGGACCGACACCACGGTCGTGAGATCGAGTTCAACGTGCCCGGCAGCGTCGATCTTTAGACCGATACGGCCAAGGCTGATGTCCAGATGTTCTGCATCGAGATCGGGCTCATTAGTACCGGGCTTAAGCGGGCGGAGGATAGCGGCATCAACCCGAAGAACGATCGGCACCTGTATTGAAAGGCTGAATGGCTCCCGCGCGAGCGTGAGAATAAATTCCGTGGCTCCTTCCGGGCCGATCGCAATCGTGAGCAGATCAAGCCCGGGAATTTTGAGAGCAACTTCGGTCTCGATCTGGATGCCGACGGTTAATGTCTTTTCCTTGAAATCAGGCAGAGGCGCCGTTACCCACACATCATCGATCGAATCAGGAAGCAGTCCGCCAACCGGCCAACTATCAAAATCGATGACTTCGTTGAGAGGAAAGTAGACGGGCGTTTCCATGAGTAGTTCTCTCAAATGCTATTCGGGTCCGACCAGCTTCAAGACAGGTCCAGGATGCGGAAAACTGACTCCAGTTCCCCAACCCGGTCGCCAGATGGCAAGTGATTTATAAAGGTTACGAATTTCAGCTTCGATCTCTGGAAGATTGGGCGCGTCCGGCGGGATGCGTAGATGGTCTTTCCACAAACTCACGCGCCAATCGACGGCGAGTGGTCCAGTGTCTACAACGGCGACTGTTAGTTCACTGTCGGCGCCAGACATCGAAGCATCGAAGAAATTTGCAGAACCGATTGTGAAAAACTCGTCATCAATTAAGACGACCTTTGAGTGCACGGTCAGTCGATCAACTCGATAAAGAACAAAATTTTGGCGCTTCGATGGCTCTACGGTCTCCAGCATATTTTTGATGTCCGAACTTAGGGGCGATCCGAAAGGCAAATCAAAAATGACGTCAGGCTGAGTTGACGTAACAAAAATGACCTTTACGTTTCTATTCAAAGCCTGGGCGATATGCGGAAAGAGCAGGACGTGCTTGTTGAACGTATCGTTAAGTGCCTGGTCCTCAACGTAGATGTAGCGTCTGGCAGCGGCTATTGCTTTCACGAAGCACGCCAGAACCTCTTGCACGCCACCCTGCGGATAGTGCTCCCAGCGCACACTCTGCGAAGGCGCCATGAAATGCTTGAAGTATTTTGTGGGACCTTGAGAACGTAATATTTGTATGCTGTAGCTCGTTGTTGGTACTTGTTCCGGAGTAGGAATAGGCGTATCGGGGAAGTGTGTGGGTGTGTTGTAAAACTTCGACACGCCTGCTCTTCGGAAACGCGCCAGCGGCAGCGAGGTGCATTCTTTCCATCTCGTGATGAAATCTGCCCACACGCTCATCACAGCGCCGCCTTGCAGCTCAAAACCAACGTCATGCCACTGCAGGCCCACGTGTCGTGGTGTGTCCATGTAACCCGTTTGATAGTCGATCCCGATAAAAGCGCGAATACTATTTCCGGCTTTCAGAATGGTGTACTTGGCGTGGTGTGATCGTGTGCCCGACCAGTCAAGTAAGACTCTTCCCTTCAATGGAAAATCCGGCGCTCCAAGTTGCCGCAGTTCCTCCGCCAGCCTGATGTTTCGTTGAACAACTTCAACATAAACCCCGGCAGCGGTCTCTGCGCCAAAGTTGAAAAGTATTTCGGGTACCGACTCCGCCATATCCGTGCCCGTTAGCCATCGAGAAGCCCATAACAGCACTCGTACGTCAACTCCACTTGCAGCTTTCTCGTGAAGGATCTCGCTTAGGGAATCCACGACGTCTGGTAAATGCATGCTGTTTTCAAACGTCCATCCAACGATGTAGATCACGTCTCCAGGCCCGTTACAGTTGGTAATGTGAGCTCCGATGCGACGGTAGTACTCATGACCATCAAGAATCGGTGTCGCCATTGTCGTGTGGCGGTCGATGATGGGACCGACGAGCAGGTATCGATCTTCAAGCTCTTTGATGGGCGGTGATGTACTCAATTAGGTTCTTTCCTACGGCGTAGTCTGAGTTCCAGGAGTCTCAATCACCTGGTCGAAGACGTCACGCACCTTTATTCGGTATTCCCAGGTGACGCCTGGATCAGGCGGCTCATCAACGTGTAAGTAAATGCCTCGGGGCAACCAGGATGTGGCGGCAACCCAGATAGGGGTAGTCCACATTGGACCACTACGCTGCCGTCGCTCAACGAGAGAGGCCAAAGCCGGATCGGATGCGGTCCATGTGAGCGTCACTTTCCGATGCCCTGCGTCCCAGACTGGCGGCGACAGCGTGGGAGGTTGTGGCGGCTCCGGGTAGCCCTGGCCTGCGACTAACTCCGAGGGTTCGGATCTGTTACCGCTGATGTCTACTGCGACGAGGCGGTAATAGAACGTAATGCGGGGGGTGACTGTGTCCACAAACTGCATAAGGGGGGCTGTCGGATGCTTTTCAATTTGCTTGTGCAGGAGCATGGTGCTTGGCTGTTGAGCCGCATCGAGTGAATCGGTTCGATAGAGCAGGTAATAAGCCAGGTCGAGTTCCGTATTTGCGCGCCAGCGCAGAGTGATCGTTTTGTTGCCGCCGAGCGCTTCGAGAAATAGAGAACGCTCCGGTGGGTTTACATCGTGGATGTGAACAGGTGATGTTGCGAGACTCAGAGGGCTGCGGTTTTGGGCGTCGTCGATGTAGAGGGCGCGGTAGAGGTGACGATTGGTCGTGCGGCCGTCGAGTTTGTCGATGAAGAT